>ONKC01000013.1 GCA_900318295.1 uncultured Eubacteriales bacterium | reverse complement strand
TGAAGACGATTCAGATATGGCATTTGGAGATTTTCTGCTGGAGCAGGGACATCGACTGATCAGCGATTCGGGTGATGCCACCGCAACAAAAAAACTTGAAAAAATATATACAGAGGCAAACGCAGATCTTATCCAGGAGATGGAGAGCCTTATCGCTCAGGGAACAGATACGAAAATTGAGAAGAAGGGAACATGGCTTGACCGTATGAGTGAGCTCGGACCTCACGGGCTGATCGATATTTATAAACAGGCATATAAGAACTTAAAGTCGGATAGTGCGGTAAACAAAAAACTGGAAAATGAATACGGTGATGACGCCGACGTTTTACTCAAGGAGCTTAAGTCGATACAAAGTTTCATACGTGAAAAAGAAGGCTCTGATGTGGCCAAAGCAATAGAAGACGGAGAAGATTCAAAGGTGGATGATATGTCAACCAAGGTTGCCGACATCAAGAGCGGTTCTGAGCCGACGGATGACTCGACTGTTGAGGAGATCGCCGAGTCTATGGGACAGTCGTTGGATGCTCTTCCGGAAATCATAGAGTTCAATGAGAATGTAAGTGCAGAAGCACTTGTACTTGTTCTGAAGGCAACTCCCTACGGAGATCAGACAATGTATGATTTATTTATGAATGAAAAAATAGAAAAATCTGATCTTTACACTATGGCATATGTTTTATCAGAGGGACAAAAGTCCATCATAGGAGATACAGGATTGTATTCGACACTGATGGCTGCTGCGACAGGATATGCTGAGGAAACCGAGGATACTGACGATTTAGTCGAGGCGGTTGGTGAGAAAGCATTCTCGATCTATGATGGAGTTGACAGATCTGTATTTGAAGGAGATACGGCGCTCACAGAGGATGCACTCAAAAGGATGCAGACAGAAGATGATAACAGCTCTCTTACCGCATCTGCCTGTGTTTCCGGTCTGTTGGCAACATTTGCCGCATGTATCGGAGTATACTGTTCGGTCAAGTTGGTAAAAAGCATAATGAATCCGGAAGGTATAACTACTAAGAAAACGAAAATGAAGATAATCCAAGTCGGGGAATCCTCTGAATCATTTAAAAAAGCGGACAAGGTTGTGAATAAGCTTCAAAACGAAGTTGAAATAATGAGTAAAAACGAATATGCATTGCGCGGTAAAATGATACAAAAAGCCAAGCTTCTGGAAAACTTCAAGTTTAATGTGGTAGGAAAAACCTCTGCTGAAATATATGAGTCGTATTTGAAGGCAGTGGATATGCTCGGAGGAGCAGAGCAAAAAGTAATTACGTTTTCAAAGGAAGCAGAGAAGGCGTTTCTGGCCCAAAGAACAACCAAATTACAAGAAAAGCTGATGCTTCGTGAAAAGGCGTATTTCAGTGGAGACGTCGTCGGATATAGAACAGGAACAGAGGTAAGTATGCGTCCGGTTTCGAACACCGCCAGAATCTGTTATGTACTTGGTGCTGTTGTAGCCTTTGCTTTTGCGGGATATGAGATTTATCAGATGGTTAAAAAAGACCCGAAGGTTAAGTATACAGATATTCCGGCAAAAATGGTATCAAGAACTTATGATGATGATCAGATCAGTTATATGACATACGGAGTTGCCCGCACGAAGGACGGCAAAAAGGCGGATCTTCGTAACTGGAAGGGAAAAGAATGGGTAGCTCTCTATACGACATCAGATAAAGGGGCAGGTGATCCGATACTTGCATCAACGCTGATGTCGACTGATAAAAACGCAGTGTCGGATTCCGGTTACAATCCGGTAAGCGAGTTCTGCTATACTGATGTGTATAATGTATCAGAAAAAAATGATACCTACCTGTTCTTCAAAAGCGGAACAAAAAACACAGATGAAGATAACGAAACTGAAGTCAGTGATGAAACAGAAGATGCGGATGGATCAGTGCCAAGCGGATCTGCCGTCGGCGATGGTAGGGATAACACGGAAGGATCAGTGTTTGGCGGAGCCGGTATTGTCTGGATCATCCTCCTTATCGTAGTAGTTATAGGTGTGGGTGGCGGAACAGCTGTCTACTTCAGAAAACGTAAAAAGTCAGAATGATGAATAAGCC
This sequence comes from uncultured Eubacteriales bacterium, assembly GCA_900318295.1. Taxonomy (GTDB): domain Bacteria; phylum Bacillota; class Clostridia; order Lachnospirales; family Lachnospiraceae; genus Eubacterium_F. The sequence continues at coordinate 23,171 of ONKC01000013.1, read as the reverse complement.
GCCTTTTTAGGCGGCTTCAGACCGTAGAAAAGCCCGCGGTTTCCCGCGGACTTTGTCTACAGTCTGACCGCATGTATCCAAGATACATGCGGTTTTTTTAAACTATGCAAGGCCTCCATCGCTTCGAGCGTATATGTGCTTGATGTGGTGATATGCCGTGCTTCCGTGATTATTCATTAGTTGTATACTTATCTACAACCAGAGTGTTCTCTGTAAAGTAGTAAACCTTTGTAGGATCGATATAGTTGGATGCAAGTGAGTTGTTGTACTCAACAGTGAACTTCTTGGAATCGGCTCCGCCCTTGAGGTTGATGATGAGCATATCGCCGGCTACCTTGTTTGTTGTAGCTGAAATATCCGTGATCGGAAGCTCTTTGCCGTTCTCATCTTTTACCTTTATAAATGTGTTGTTCTCCGGAACGAACTCGGCTGCCTCTACATTGAACGGAACGTCTGCAGTCAGAATGAGTGAGATATCGCCCTTCATCTCTTGATTGAGCCACTCAACCTGTGAGAGTGTCACCTTCTGAGGATCAGCTGTTACATCGGTCTGAAAGATCATCTTGGAACCGGCGCCTTTGAAGCCCATGAGAGTGACATGGTAGGAAGTCGGCTCTGTGACCGGCTTGCCGAGATCGATGGTGACGATCGGGCGTCCGCGATAGTCAGAGTCTGTAACCTTGCTGACTTTAACCGTCTCTCCGGAAGCTGCGGATGTATTTACAACCTCAACTACATTGTCAACGCTTGTAGTCCAGTATCCGACATCCAGGATCTCTCCCTCTTCCGGTATGGAATCATACTTGTTGATGTTGGTGGTTGGCAGGTTGAAGTATATTGCAAGCTCTGTGTTGCCGTTTGTCAGATTGGTGCGGGCTGCTGATCTCTCTACAGCGAGCCAAACCACGTTAACCTTGCAGGTGAGCTTCTTGGTTTTAACCTTTTTGCCAATCTTGTACTTAACCTTTGCGGTGATCTTTGCTGATGTGTCACCGGCTCCTCCGGTCTTGATATCAGCCTGTGTCTTTTTCTTCTTGGTCAGCTTGGCAACATCTTTTTTGCTGGTGCTCCATGTTGTTTTGAGGATCTTTGCTCCGTTTTTCTTGATGTAGATCGTCTGTGTTGTGTCCGGAAGTGCATCCGTGGTCTTAAAAAGAAGCTCCGGTGCTTTCTTCTTTGCGGCAACTGCATCAGGTGTGCTGACAACCGGCAGGACAAGTGCCAGAGCCAGGACAAATGCGCTCGCTTTTTTCAATACTCTCATCTGTTTCCCTCCTTTTTGGATAAATGATGGCATCAAGAGTCGTTTGATGCCGGGTCGTGTGTTGACATCATTATAACATCATACAGGCTAAAGTCAACCCCCGAAAAAAGTGTGTCTTGTATATGTTTATCCCGAAGATTCGTATCCCTATTCTTATGTTGCATTTCAGCTTGTTTTATGTTACCATAGTGCATGCGTGGGAGAAAACAAGAAAAATATCAAGGAGGGAACATGATGAAAATCAGAAACAGAATAATCGCCATGATCATGGCACTCGCACTTCTGGCTCCGTCTGCTGCTGTCGGAATAAATACGGACGTTAATGCCGCGAGCGCACCGATACTCTCTAATACAGGACTTTTTGTAAATCAGTCAGAGGGAGAGTCACTCAAGGTTAAGTTCACCGCTAAAAAGCTCGTTAAGACCACTTGGAAGGCTTCAAACCAAAACGTAACTCTGGCGAGCAAAACCAAATCAGGTGTTGTAGTTGTCGGTAAGTACGAGGGTACCTCGACCATTACAGCCGGTGTTAAGTACAAGGTCGGCAAAAAGACCAAGACAAAGAAGCTTACCTGCAAGGTTACCGTAAATAAGGCAAACCAAACTGTAAAGAAGAGTGCGCAGGCTCTCCCGATAACATCGGTTTTAAACGCCAGAGAGCTCGGTGGGTATAAAACCAAAGACGGATGGACCGTGAAAAAGGGTATGCTCCTCAGAACATCCAAGCTTGACACGGCATCGAACGAGGATCTCGGAATCCTGAAGAATAAATATAATGTCGGACTTGATATCGATCTTCGAATCGAGTCGGAAATCAAAAAGGCTCCGGATCCGACAATAGAGGGTGTAGATTATATCAAAGCCCCTTTGGATATCGTAGATAAATACGATGACCCTGTAAAAAAGACATATCCGAAAAACTTATACCGTACTCTGCTTGAAAAGGATCCGAGTGCAGTAGAGTCTCTCTCTAAGGCGCTCAAAGCTATAGTAGCTGATCATGGAAAACACGCCGTGCTCTGGCACTGCACATACGGCAAGGACAGAACAGGTCTTCTTGCAGCTATCCTTCTGTCGATCCTGAATGTCGACAGACAGACTATCCTTCAGGACTACATGCTGACCGCCAAGTTCATGCCTGATACTGCAGCAGGGCTTGATGCTCAGCGTATCGAGATCGCACTTGATTATATGGATCAGACAAGCGGTTCCGTCGATGCTTACGCACGTGAGAAACTGGGACTTAGCGTAAATGACATTTATACACTTAGAATTTACTATCTTGAAAGAGAGCCGATATCACTCGAGAACGCATTGGCTCTGCCGAGAGATATGGATGAGCTTAAGAATGTAAGTCAGGTTATGGTCGTAAACGGACTCGATGGCACAAATGCGGATATCGGCTTCTACGAGAAAGACACAAAAGGAAACTGGAAGACGATCTTTACGACATACGGATTTATCGGAAGAACAGGCATGTACGAGAATCGTTTCGAGGGAAGCGGTGCCTCACCTGTAGGTGTATATCACTTTACTCATGCGTTTGGAATCGCAGACGATCCGGGCTGCACCGCATTTCCGTATATGAAACTTACCGATGATGATTACTGGTACGGAAAAAATGGTCCGTTCTACAATCAGCCAGTAAAGAAATCAGAGCATCCGGAGCTTATCTATGATGATGACTCGGAGCACCTGATCGAAGAAAACCTAGCGTACCAATACGCGATGAACATCAGCTGGAATGAAAAAGGTGAGGACGGTCTCGGTTCGGCTATCTTCCTTCACTGCTTCAAGGTGCGTCCGTGGACCGCAGGCTGTGTTGCGATCCCCGAGAAGTACATGATAAAGACGCTTAAAAAGGTTAAAAAGGATTGTGCAGTAGTGATGGGGAAAAACATTATTCCTTGAGATTGATACGAGTTTTAAAATGATGAATAAGCCGCCTTTTTAGGCGGCTTATTTTTATGCAAAGGATTTACATACTACTTCTTGACAGGCTAATACCTGTTTGCTATAATGTGGCTGCTTGTTTATAACCGTGGATGATAAAATGGATTGGAATAAATATGGATTAAAATCTGACTGTGGAGGAGAAGTAATCATGTCAACAAAGGAAAAAATACTGGAATCGGCACTGACACTTTTTTCGAGAAACGGCTACAGTGGGACAAGTGTAGAGCAGATAGCGGGCAGAGTCGGTATCAAAGCGCCGTCATTATATAAGCATTTTAAAGGGAAGGCTGATATCCTGAACAACCTGATAGACCTCGTGAATGAGCGATATGATGAGCTTTTCGGTTCGGCGGAAAATATCGGTGAGATACCGGACAGTATTGAAGAGTTTATTGAGGATGCGATGAAAAGAATAGACTTCACAATGCACGATCCGATCGTGATAAAAATGCGAAAGATGATCGTTCAGGAGCAGTTCAGAAATGAGAAGTTCGCCGAGACTACAACCAAGCATCAGCTTTACGGTATCCAGAGGATGTATGCTGTAATATTGAAAAAACTGATGGATAAGGGCATTTTAAAAAAGGATGATCCGGAGTTGATGGCAATGGAGATCACTGCGCCGGTCGTTCTGTATCTGGCACAGGTTGACAGACAGCCCAAGGCCGAGAAATCAGCGGTTAAAAACATAGAGAGACATCTCAGACATTTTTGTGATACTTATAAAGAAAACCATGCGAAAGAAAAAACTACTCTTACCTTTACGGGCGATATAGGTTTCGATCATTTCATGGCAGAAAAATGGACCGATCCCGAGCTGGTATCCAAGGATATTCTTGATGTTTTTCACGGTTCCGATCACGTGATTCTAAATGTCGAAGGACCGCTTATCGACAAGGATGACGCTACACTTGTCTCCGCTAAGGAGATGAGATTGATGCACACTATCGATCCGGCCAGCGTGCCATTTTTAAAGTCGCTCGGAGACATCTGGAATCTGTGCAACAATCATATCATGGACGCGGGAAGTGAGGGGCTGAAAAGCTCCATGGAAAAGGCAAAGAGTCTCGGGATCCCCACGCTCGGTGTGGGGATGGATCTGGCGCAGGCGGCAAAGCCGGTCATACTCGATGAGGCCGGCGGGATAGGGCTTTTTGCGGTGGGTTATCAAAGAGGTTGTAAGCCTGCGGGTCCTGACAAGGCAGGATGTCTTAACTGGGCGGACTTTGACACGATCCAAAAAACCATAGACGAGATAAAGAGTAAGTGCCGTTGGTGTATTCTGGTCTCGCACGGAGGAGAGGAGTTTACCTCGCTTCCATCACCCTACACCCGCGACAGATATCTCAAATACCTCGAGATGGGTGTCGACATCATCGTATGTCACCACCCGCATGTGCCGATGAACTATGAGCTCGTGGGTGATAAGGCCATCTTTTATTCGCTTGGAAACTTTATTTTTGATACAAACTATCAGAGGGCGCAGTATAATACCGAAAAGGGTATAGTGCTGAGTCTGACGTTGACGGAAAAAGGCTTTGATTTTACCGCGCACGGTATAACGATAGATCGAGATAAAGAGCATGTCGTAACATCAGAGCTTCCGCTTATTTTTGAAAATGTCGGTGCGGATGAATACGAGCTTTTGGCGCCGCTTTCGGCGAAAGCATTTGTCGAGGCCAACAAAAAACAACAGATCTTTTTGTATCCCGATCAGTACAAAAATGCTGATGAAGCCAAGTGGAAGGAAAATTTTATGAACCCGAAAAGAAGCGGCAGAGTAGAGGGGGAAGCACTTGACTTTCAGATCATCTGTCCTTTCGCTGAAACTGCCGATGAGGGTGCGTGGAAGGAAAGCAAGCTTGAAAATGTAAAGAAGTATATACTTGATCAGTTGTCGGATGAATGAGAGCAATAGTAATGATTATTCAACACAGCCCACTTGATTGACGAGTGGGCTGTGTTTGTGTTATAATCTGACGCGGAGGTTGAATATGAACAAATACATGGAAGAAGCTATCAAAGAGGCGAAAGAAGGAATAAACAACGGTCACGGTGGGCCTTTCGGCAGTGTGATCGTAAAGGATGGCCGCATCATCGGACGCGGTCACAATATGGTCCTTATAAATCATGATTCGACGGCACACGGTGAGATCACCGCTATCAGAAATACCGAAAAGGATCTCGGGACTCACGACCTGTCAGGCTGTGAGATATATACCACCGGTGAGCCCTGCCCGATGTGCCTGGCAGCCTGTCTGTGGGCGAATATAGACAAGGTTTACTATGGTTGCACCATCGAGGATAACGCGATCATAGGCTTTAGAGACGAGGAGTTTGATAACAGATTCGGAGGGCGGGAGAGCTTTTCGGATTATCTTGAGCAGGTCGACCGTGACGAGTGCGCTAAGCTTTTTGAGGAGTATAAGTTACTTGACGCTACAAGATATTAATCGCAGCGAATGATACATATACATGTGGAAAATACACAACTGATGAGGAATAAAGATGGATATACTTGAACATTTTCGCGATAAAAATATACTGATCTGGGGCTACGGCCGTGAGGGGAAGTCAACTGAGGATTTTTTTAAAAAACACCCGGTTGCCGCTTCTGTTTCCGTATCCGAAAAAAAGCCTGAAGAGATAGACTTAAGTGGGTTTGATTATGTCTTTAAAAGCCCGGGGATACGCCTCTCACATCCCATACTTGAGCAGTTTGAGGAGGGAGAGCTTTCAAAGATCACATCGCAGACAGCGCTTTTTATCGAGGCTTTCAGAGAGCGTGTTGTCGGTATCACGGGAACCAAAGGAAAGAGTACGACCACTTCCCTTCTTTATCATGTTTTGAAGACCTGCTATAAGCCGGGGGCTTTCCTGGTAGGCAACATAGGTGTGCCCTGCCTTGACTACTTTGATGAGATGGCTGAAAGCGACGCTATCGCTGTGTTTGAGCTGTCGTGCCATCAGTTGGCTTATACCACGGTTTCTCCGCATATCAGTATTTTTCTGAATCTGTATGAGGACCATCTTGATTTCTACGGCGACCGTGCCACATACTTTCGCGCGAAGCGTCACATCACAGATTTCCAGACGGAGTCTGACTATCTGTATGTAGGAACGGATGTGCCAAAGCTCGGTCACGCCGATGAGTTGGAGGACGATACCGTGTCTGAAAGCGACAAAAAAAAGCCCGGCCCGCAGATCATAAAGGTCGAGGATCGCTACGAAGACGATGCGATGAATCTTCTCGGAGAGCACAACAAATACAATGCTTCCTTTGTGGCGCACGTGGCTACGGAGCGCTTCGGACTCGATAAAAATGCCGTGAAAAAGGCGATAGAGGAGTTCCCGGGACTTCCGCATCGTCTCCAGTTTGTCGATACCATAAACGGTGTGCGTTACTACGACGATTCCATCTCGACCATCCCCGAGGCTACCATCCAGGCAGTGGAGAGCGTGCCCGGTTGTGCGACCGTCCTTGTCGGCGGTATGGACCGCGAGATCGACTATACACCGCTGGTCCGCTTTGTGCCAGAGCACCCCGAGGTTATGTTTATTTTTATGTATGCCTCAGGAAAAAGAGTTTATGACGAGATCATCAGAGCGATCAGACAAAAGCTTGATAACATGGTCTACGTACAGAATCTGACAGCTGCCGTAGAAAAGGCAAAACAGGTGACTCCGAAGGATAAAGCCTGTGTACTTTCGCCTGCCGCAGCGTCTTATGGATACTTCAAAAATTTCGAGGAGCGCGGCGACAGATTTGCCGAGCTTGTCAAAAGTCTGTAAAATCTCGACATTTTTCCACAAAATTTACACGAAAACCCCTATTTTTTACGTGACACGTATGTAGAATTGTGATATAATTAATTCTGTATCGTTTCCTATGTTTATTGAGAAAGCGAAGGGGAGGAAAAAGAGGAATGGCAAATTGGATTATCGTTGTTGATGATGATACGACAAATCTGCAGGCAGCGGGAAAGATTCTCAGTCAGAGGGGATTTCGGGTGACTGCGCTCAAATCCGGTCGTGCCATGCTGGATTACATCAAAGAGAATGGCGTTCCCGAGCTCATTCTTTTGGACATCATGATGCCTGATATGGACGGTTTTGAGGCGCTTGAAAAGCTCAGAGAGTGGGAAGCACAGGAAAAACTGTCCGAGACACCGGTCATCTTTTTGTCCAGTGAAGATGACTCGGGGGTTGAGACGAAGGGCTTTGAAAAGGGTGTGTCTGATTATATTCATAAGCCTTTTGTACCTGATGTTTTGCTTCAGCGTCTTCAAAAGGTCATCGGAACAAAGGAAAAGATGGACCGCATCGAGGAGGATGCGCAGACTGATGCGATGACGGGCTTTTACAACAAGGCTACAACCAGAGAAAAGCTCGAGGATATCTGTCAAGACCGGACCGGATGTCTTTGTATGATCGATCTGGATTCATTCAAATCGATCAATGATATCTACGGTCACGATATGGGTGATCAGATCCTTATCGCATTCACTAAGATCATAAAAGAAAATGTACCGGAGGGGAGTCTTTGCGGAAGGATCGGCGGAGATGAGTTTTTGGTGTTTATAAACGACCTTACAAATGAGGTCAAATTGAAGGATTTTACCGATAAGCTCAACACCGAGATCATGGCGAAGGCTAAGTCTTTGTTTGGCGAGGACTTTTTAGTTCCGCTCGGAGCCAGTGTCGGAGCGGTCATGGTGCCTGAGCAGGGAAGGTCGTTTTCGGATCTTTTCCATATGGCAGACACCGCGCTTTATGATGTAAAGGGAGAAGGGAAGCATAATTATGCTCTCTACAGAAAGGGTGTCAGCAATCTGCATGATGCTCAGAAAATGGAAATGAACTTAAAAACCCTGTCCTCGCTTTTAGAGGAGAGGAGTATCCCAAACAGCGTAATGTGGATGGGACAGGAAGCGTTTGGGATCATCTACCGCTACATGATGCGCTATATGGGGCGATACAATGTCAGCGGTTTTAAGGTTTTGATAAATGTTAAGGTGCATGATGATGTCCCTGATGAGGATGTCATAGCGATAATCGAGGAAGTAAAGGTCATGCTTCAGGGGTCACTGCGTAACTCCGATGTCATGATGCAGACCGCAAAGGACCAGTTCTTCGTACTTCTGCCGGAGCTGGATTCAGATAATATCGATGTAGTCATCGAACGTATGATGAAAGGCTGGGCTGAGCATAAGGACGGCGATAAGGCTACTCTCGAGCATGAAGTCGAGATGGTATTTGAGGACAAGAGCCATGACCGTGACGCCACGGAGCCGGATTGGGTTGTCGTAGTCGATGACGACAAGGTAAATCTCCAGCGTGCTGGTCATATCCTGAGTCAGAACGGGATCCGTGCTACTGCTCTTACCTCGGGGCAGGCGCTTTTGGACTTTATGAGGGACAACAATCCCAACCTTATCCTGCTTGATTACCGGATGCCGGAGATGGATGGATTTGAGACGCTCAGAAAGCTTCGTATTCAGGAGGCAGAGGATAAAGAGGTTCCGGTGATCTTTTTGACCGGAGATGATGATGAGGACACTGAGGTTGAGGGCTTGAAGCTCGGGGCGATGGACTTTATCAAAAAGCCGTTCACTCCGGAGGTTCTCCTTTTGAGAGTCCGTCACAGTATAGACCTGATCCGCCTGCAGTCAAGTCTGTCTACGGAGGTTCAAAAAAAGACAGAGGAAAACGAAAAGCTTTTTATCCATGTCGTACTTTCGCTGACTACGGCGATCGATGCGAAGGATACATATACAAACGGACATTCATCACGTGTTGCTTCGTATGCCAGGGAGATCGCAAGTCGTTATGGATACTCACTGGATAGGCAAAGTGATATATACATGATGGGACTGCTTCACGATGTAGGAAAGATCGGTATCCCCGATGCGGTCATCAATAAGCCCGGAAAACTTTCTGATGAAGAGTTCGCGATCATAAAGACTCACCCGGTACTGGGGGCAAAGATCCTTTCAAACATCCAGGAGATGCCCAGACTTGCTACCGGAGCAAAGTATCATCACGAGCGTTATGACGGCCGCGGGTATCCTGAAGGTCTTGTGGGTGATGATATCCCCGAAGAGGCAAGGATCATCGCAGTGGCAGATGCCTATGATGCCATGAGCTCGAGACGAAGCTATCGAGATGTGCTCCCTCAGGAAACCGTCAGAGAGCAGATCGAAACGGGTATGGGTACTCAGTTTGATCCGAGATTTGCGGAGATCATGCTTGAGATGATGGACGAGGATACTGAATACAAGATGAGGGAGGTGTGAGACTATGTACGAAAACACCGAGGCTGAACTTACCAAGAATTCACACCTTCTGATGATCTTTATTATCACGGTCTTATCCGTGCTTTTGTTGGTGATGAGTTTTCTTTTGGAATGGGAAATGTGGCCCCTTCCCCTTATCATATGCGTGGTACCAATGTGCTTTATCATGCATACGACGAGAAGACCGTCTGAGACAATTCGAACAAACACGTATGTCGTGGTTTTGGTGGCTCAGATGTTTTACTACACGGTGCATCTGGAAAAAATATACGATGCGATCGGCGTGTATGTAGTGATCCTGACTTTATTTACGACGACGAATTATCGTGCCCTGATCTGGATAGCATATCTTATTCAGAACCTGGCTATGGTCATGCATATTTTTCAATACAGAGCAGATGTAGGATTGGACCTGAGTCAGGTTCCCATAGTTCGTACGTTGTGGGCATTTGTGATACCGTTTCTCGCCGCCGTTGTTTGTGACCGCCTTGTCGTGATGCGCAGACAAAGTACGAAAAGGTATGAGAAAAAGCTGCAGGAGAGCGAGGAGGCAAACAAGAGTGCCGGCGATTTTTTGGCAAATGTGTCTCACGAGATCCGTACACCGATAAATGCAGTCATCGGTCTGAGCGGTGTGTGCATCGACAGAGAATACGATGCGGATATCCGCGTGGATCTGAACTCGATACGTGATGCCGGAAAACGCGTGGCCGAGCAGGTCAGTGATATCCTGGATTACTCCGAGATCGACAGAAAACGTCTGGCAGTAAATGAAGAAGACTACATGATGGCTTCTGTTCTGAACGACCTTGTAAACGAGCTAAGACCCTATCTTCGTCCCGAGCTTGAGCTGGTGATAGATGTGGATCCCGAGCTTCCGTCGATGATGCATACGGATGTACAGAAGCTCAAAAAAATCCTCTGGCACCTGGTCATGAACGGACTCAAATACACAAAGCAGGGCGGAGTATTTGTACATATAACGACTAAAAAACAAGAATACGGAGTCAATCTTTGCATAGAGGTTTCCGATACGGGAATCGGTATGGATAACGAGGAGCTTGAAAGAGTATTTGACAGATTTTACCAGTCGGATTCAAGCAGGACCAGATCGACGAGCGGTCTCGGACTCGGTATGTCGATCGTGGCAGGCTTTGTAAATACGCTCGGAGGGTTCATAACTGTAGAGAGTAAACCAAAGCGCGGAACAACTGTAAAAGTCAGTATCCCGCAAAAAGTTGTGGATAACACACTCTGCATGTCGGTCATCAATCCGAAGGAACTCCATATCGCGGGATTTTTACACTTTGACAAGTTCCCACATCCCGTCGTCAGGGAATACTATAACTATACCATACGCAATATCGTTCGCGGGTTGGGTGTCACCATGCACCGCGTTGACAACGGTTCCGACCTAAAAAAGCTGGCTGAGGAGGTAGAGCTTACTCATCTTTTTGTAGGTGAGATGGAATATAATTCCGAAAAAGAGTTTATCGATAAGCTGGCTGAGTCGATTATCGTAGAGGTGGTAGCGAGTGACAGATTCCGCAAGCCTAAGAACTCGCGTATCAATGTCATGAGAAAGCCGTTTTACTGTTTCCCCGTAGCCAGTGCACTCAACATGTACTGGAATGTCTCCGATGACGAGGAGGGAAGACTGTTCTGTCCGGGAGTGCGTGCTTTGGTAGTTGATGACGAGCCGATGAACCTGACCGTGGCGATCGGAGTGTTCCGTGGATACGGGATGGTCGTCGAGACGGCCGAGGGTGGTCTCGAGTCGGTAGAGATGTGTGCGAAAAATGATTACGACATCGTATTTATGGACCACATGATGCCGGGTATGGACGGCGTGGAGGCGATGAAACGAATCCGTGCCGAGGCAGACAGAAGAAAACTCGAGATGCCTATCGTGGCTCTGACCGCAAACGCGGTAAGCTCGGCCAAGGAAATGTTTATGCGCGAGGGCTTCGACGGATTTGTAAGCAAGCCGATCGAGATCATCGAGCTCGAGAGAGTGCTTAAAAAGGTACTTCCGAAGTCTGCGATCCGTTATGAGAAAAATAACCAGCAGATCATACCGCCCAAGCCTTCTTCATTCGTCGATGATGTAGTCGAGTTTGAACCAATGACAGGAGATGAGCCAAAAGCCGGTGACGTAGAAAAGAAGGACAGTCAGCCATCGATCGATACGCAGGCGCTGAAGGAATACAACATAGATCCTGCCATAGGTCTGAAATACTGTCAGCAGGATGTGGATTTTTATAAGCAGCTTATGTTGCAGTTTGTCGAAGAGTCAGCAAACAAAAAGAAAGGCATAAGTGACAGTCTTGAGAAAAATGATTGGAAATCATATGCTATCTATGTTCATGCGATAAAGAGCACTGCAAAAATGATAGGAGCTGTGGAGCTTTCACAGCTTGCCGAGCAGCAGGAGGCCGATGCGAAGGCGGACAAAGCTGATGCTGTCCTTGAGTCAAAGGATAAGCTGATGGACTTATATGAAAAAACCATAGATGGTATCCGGACGGTCTGCAACGTGGCAGACAAAGCGTCAGAAGACTTCGATCAGGATGAGGACGTATTGGAGTTTTCACCTGTTGATAATGATTCATCGGGAGATGATGAAATACTCGAGTTCGCACCGGAAGGGGGTGACGAGTGATGATAAAAAGAACGCAACGTTTTTTGACCAATCAGGAAACTCCCTTGTATGAAAGGTGCTTTGTGGTATCGAGCCTTTTAGCCACGGTGATACTTATGATCATTTTTATCTGGGATGTGTGTATCGGCGAGATTTTTTTAAAGCTTCTTACTTTGGGTTTGACCATAGTTTTGATGATCCTGACCATAGGGCTTTGTCTGAGATTTAAAAAAGTCGCTTTGGGCGGGGTGCTGCTGAGTCTGGGTGTGATATTTGCAGTGTTGCCCATCGAGTTTTTTACCGGCGGCGGTGTTTACGGATGTACACCTATTTGGTTTGCCTATGCATTTTTATTTGTCACCATAAATGTCAAAGGAAAAATAAGATTTGTAATGGTCGGGCTTTTGGCGGCCGTAGCGATAACCTGCTATGTGCTCGCGTACAAGTTCCCATCTCTTGTTACCAGACACACGGTCGGGATCGCGTATCTCGACTCCGCTGCTTCACTGATTGGTGTGGGAGTCATGCTCTGGCTGACCTTGGCATTTTTGATGAGGATATATAACTACGAAAGACTTCGTGCTGAGGAGCAGGCTAAAGAGATCAACGAGATGAACCGTGCGCAGAGCCATTTCTTCTCGAGCATGTCTCATGAGATCCGTACTCCGATCAACACGATCATCGGATTGAACGAGATGATCCTGCGTGAGGATGTGTCGAGAGAGGTTGCCGAGGACGCGGCGAATATCCAGTCAGCAGGACGAATGCTTTTGTCGCTGGTAAATGATATCCTTGATATGTCGAAGATCGAATCGGGCCGTATGGACCTGACACCGGTCGCATATCATACGGGAGATATGCTTTCGGAGATCGTCAATATGCTCTGGAAGCGTGCCAAGGATAAAGGCCTCGAGCTCAAGGTCGATGTGGCCCCGGATCTGCCGGGTGAGCTTAAGGGTGATGAGGTCAGAATCAAGCAGATCCTTATCAATGTTTTGAACAACTCGATAAAGTATACCAGAAACGGTTCTGTGTCTCTGTCGATCCAGTGCGAGAAGCGTCCGGGTGGTATCGCAAACGTGGTTTACTCGATCGCGGATACGGGAATCGGTATCAAGCAGGAAAGCATGCCGTATCTGTTTACCGCGTTTAAGCGTGTGGATGAGGAGAAAAATCGCCACATAGAGGGTACGGGACTCGGACTTGCGATAGTTAAGCAGCTCGTCGATCAGATGGGCGGACGAATAACCGTAAACAGTGTTTATACCAAGGGTACGACCTTTATCATAGAGATACCTCAGCTGGTCATCGATGATACTGTCATAGGCGAATACAAGCCTCATGATCATGAAGATGTGATGAATCGTCAGGGATATCAGGCCAGCTTTACCGCGCCGGAGGCAAGGCTTTTAGTCGTGGATGATAACGTGTCAAACCTTATGGTAGTGGAGAAGCTTCTTCGTGAAACAAAGGTTGTGATCGATACCGCCAGAAGCGGAAAGGAAGCTCTCGAAAAGACTGTCGTTACAGAGTATCCCGTCATTTTTATGGATCATGAGATGCCGGAGATGAACGGTATAGAGTGTATGCATGAGATACGCGTGCAGATGGGAGGTCTTTGTAAAGAATCAAAGATCGTAGCACTGACGGCAAATGCCGGAAGTGAGATGAGAGCGCTGTATGAAAAAGAAGGCTTTGACGGATATCTTCTTAAGCCGGTAAGCGGTGATCAGCTTGAGAGAGAGCTGTATCGTCAGCTTCCGAAGGAGCTCGTGATCGTGGGTTCAAACGAGAGTGAGATTGCAGAAGAGAGTATGGCGTGGATGAATATGCGTCATAAAAAGATACCTGTCATGATCACGACGGAGAGTGTGGCTGATCTGCCTGCAGAGGAGGCTATGGATCATCATATCGCGATCCTTCCGCATCACGTCATCACGGAAAACGGAAAGTTCGATGACGGAGAGGAGATCGAATCCAGAGGACTGATCTCGTATATGGAAGGGACGGATGCCAGGGTTGATACAGGTGCACCGGATGTTATGACCCACGAGATGTTTTTTGCAGATATGCTTACTCGGGCAAACAATATTGTCCATATCTCTATCTCAAGTCGCGTTGCCCACAGCGGATGCATAGCCGCAAGGGAGGCGGCACGCTCCTTTGAGAACGTCACGGTGATAGATTCGCGCCATCTTTCAAGCGGTCAGGGATTGCTTGCGATCGAGGCTCAGCGAATGGCTGATGCCGGCTGCAGTGTCGAGGAGATCACTGAGTCGATGGAAGAAGTCAAGACACGGATACATACAAGCTTTATTGTTGATGATATGGATTATCTTGCCAGAGCCGGGCAGATCCCAAAGGGAGTAGCGGGGCTTGCAAAGGCATTTATGATCCATCCCGAGATAGTAATGAAAAAAGGTAAGATGGGAGTGGGCAGATTCTACATAGGATCTCGTGAGAGCGTTTGGAAAAAATATATAAAGACATGCCTTAGGGCGATCAAACACGCAGATAAGAGAATCCTGTTTATCACATACGTAGGTCTTACGATAAAAGAGCAGGATTGGATCCGTGATATGGTAGAAAAGCATGTGAAGTTCGAACGGATCATTTTTCAAAAGGCGTCACCTGCGATCGCGGTAAACTCCGGTCCGGGTACATTTGGTCTTTTGTTTATGGATAAGGAGTAGTAGTGTGTCGTGGAGGATGTAATGAACGCAATTAAAAAGATCGACAGATCCATGAGCATCTGCATGGCGATCACGTTTAGTTTTTTTGTGACGCTGGTGGGGACACTGGTCATGATGGTCAGATCGGGAAGGTTTGATCCGGCCGGATTTGCAATATGCTTTGTGGCAAATGTGGTCCTGGGCTTGATCATCGGATATGCCGTGCCGATCGGTAAGATGCATTTCTGGTTCGAAAAAAAGTTCGGCGTCGGTGATATACTCGGAAGATATGTAGAAAGCATGGTCACGGATCTGATATACGCTCCGATAATGTCGCTTTTGATCGTGTGTCTGTCATGCTTTGTGATGAACAGAGCGCAGTCACCGCCCTTCTGGGAGACGTTTTTACCGCTATTGGGGATAAGTTTTGTTTTGGGTTTTATACTTGCATTCATCTTCATCCCATTTTATATAAAACTACTGATAAAAAAATACGGAATAAAGGAGAATTACGATGGATAACAGAAACTTTACCTTGCTTACCGATTACTATGAACTTACAATGATGCAGGGATACTATAAAAATAACCTGGATGAGAAAGTGGTATTTGATCTTTTTTACAGACAGAATCCGGATGAGGGAGGCTTTGCGATATGCGCCGGTCTGCAGCATGCCATCGATTATATAAAGAGTTTGCATTTTGACTATGAGGATATAGATTATCTGAGAAGTCTCGGAGATTTTGATGAGGAATTTTTACACTATCTGGCAAGCTTTCATTTTACCGGTGATATCTACGCGATCAAAGAGGGATCTGTGATCTTTCCGAGAGAGCCGCTCGTAAAGGTCGTAGCACCTATCATGGAAGCACAGCTTGTAGAGACGGCTCTGTTAAACCTCATCAACCATCAGTCACTGATCGCCACAAAGGCGGCAAGAGTGTGCTACGCCGCGAGAGGCGGAGCAGTGATGGAGTTTGGATTAAGACGTGCACAGGGACCGGATGCCGGAACATTTGGTGCGAGGGCAGCGGTCATCGGCGGTTGCGTGGGAACGAGTAACGTGATCTGTGCCAAGGAGTACGGTGTGCCCGCGCTTGGTACACACGCACACAGCTGGATCATGAGCTTTCCGGATGAGCTTACGGCGTTTAGAAAGTATGCTGAGCTCTATCCGGGAAATACGACACTTTTGGTAGATACATATGATACACTCCGCTCGGGTGTGCCAAATGCGATAAAGGTATTTGAGGAGCTTCGTGCAGCTGACAAAATGCCGAAGAATTACGGTATCAGACTTGACAGCGGAGACCTGGCATATCTGTCAAAGAAGGCCAGAAAAATGCTTGATGATGCGGGCTTTGACGATGCAAAGATCTGCGCATCATCGGACTTGGATGAGTACCTGATCGATTCTTTGTTTGCGCAGGGAGCAGAGATAGACTCATGGGGTGTGGGAACGAATATGATCACATCCAAGGACACACCGGCGTTCGGCGGAGTGTACAAGCTCTCAGCCGTGGCTGTCGGCGAGGTTTCATCGGACAGCTCAGAAAACTGGGAACCAAAGATCAAGCTCTCTGAGAATACGGTCAAGGTCACAAACCCCGGAAACAAAACAGTATTCCGTATCTATGACAAGGAGAGCGGAAAGATAAAGGCAGACCTTATCGCACTGGCCGGAGAGACCTTCGATACAAATCAGGATATGATGCTCTTTGATCCGGATTCGACATGGAAAAAGACACGCCTTGAGGGTGGAACCTACGAGATGGAGGAGATCCTGATCCCGATATTTAAAAACGGAAAGTGCGTATATGAGTCACCGACGACTCTGGAGATTCAGGATTTCTGCAAGAAAGAGCTCCGTACTCTGTGGGATGAGTCGAGACGTCTGGTAAATCCGCAGCAGGTGTATGTAGATCTGTCGGATAAGCTATATGATATGAAATCAGCATTGCTTGAGAAGTATTCTCAGCACTGATATTTGAGCTCGCATAAATGCTCGTCGTGGAGGTAAAATATGCTAAAAATAATCGCAGCGATAGCTTCCGGAGGAGTTATAGGCAAACAGGGAAAGATCCCCTGGAATCTGCCTGAGGACCGTCGGATGTTCAAGGAGATCACGATGGGTGGAACGCTGATCGTAGGCAGAAAAACCTACGAGGAGATAGGCGGACCTCTGCCCGGGAGGGATATGATCGTGGTCACATCTCACGGAGATGAGGTGATGAATGATCTGAAAAACCACTCGCATATCAAAGGCACTATCCGCGTTGCAAAGGATCTGAAGCAGGCGATAAGGATGGCCGGCGATGAGGAGACATTTTTATGCGGCGGCGAGAGGATCTACTCGGAAGGACTTAAGTATGCATCGGTTCTTTATCTGACTAGAGTAGAGTTAAATGTCGAGGGGGATGCATTCTTTCCGGCGAACTATGAGGAGAGCTTCGTGATGATAAACAGAACGAGACTTAGTGCAAATTGTACGCTTCTGACCTATGTCAGAAAGTGATAGTTGAAAGGGGAATGGTGTATGGATACAGAAAGAGAAGATGCTTACTACGAGCTTCTGGAGGAAATGATCGACTCCATGACACAGATCGGGGGATATGACAGAGACTGGATCGTAGACATAGTCAAAAGAATATGTGAGCTTTTTCGCCTGACCAAAGCAGAGACCAGGTTTTACAGGTCCGAGGAATTGGAAAGATTAGGTGATGGCGAGGTAATCAGCGACTATGATAACGGCAAATCCGATCATATCGCGATGCAGAAAAAGGCCGTGTCAAAGACTGACGGAAGTCTGACCTGTTTGGTATATATGGCCAAGGGTGATGAGCTTAACGATGATGAAAAGGTAAAGGTTGATCTGATGCTTCGCATCATGATCAACTTCATCGGACGCAACCGTCTACACAATGCGGTAGAGCTTTTGGTTGAAGAAGACGAGCAGAATGAGATACGTGAGCGCGAACTTCACATCCGGGAGATTTTTCCAAAGGCGATAAAGGACGGCGAGTTCCACGTTTTCTATCAGCCCAAGGTAGATGTAACCTGGGGAAAGCTTGTCGGTGCGGAGGCGCTTTGCAGATGGTTCCATGACGGCAAGATCGTTCCGCCGCTTGATTTTATTCCGGTGCTCGAGATGTCCACTGACATATGCAAGCTTGACTACAAAATGCTCGAGATGGTTTGTATGGATCTGAGGAGATGGATCGACAGCGGAAAAAAGGTTGTCAGAGTGAGTGTGAACTTTTCCAGGAAAAATCTCTCGGATGAACACCTCCTCGAAAACATATTAAAGATCGTTGATAAATACGAGATCCCGCATGAGTTTATAGAGGTGGAGCTCACCGAGACAACGACAGATGTGGCTTTCAGAGATCTGAGGCGTGTCGTAACAGGGCTCGAGGAGGCAGGTATAGCAACATCTGTTGATGATTTTGGTATCGGCTACTCTTCTCTTACTCTGCTTCAGGATATACCATGGAAGGTGCTCAAGATCGACAGATCATTTTTACCTACTGATGAGGAAAAGGTGGTCAGCAAAAATCATCTGATGTTCAAGCACGTAGTTTCGATGGCCAGAGAGATCGGTCTGGAATGTGTGACCGAGGGCGTCGAGACAAAGAAGCAGGTGATGATCCTGAGAAAAAACCACTGCCATACCGCTCAGGGATTTTTCTTCGATAAGCCGATGCCTGTCGAAGAGTTTGAGACTCGTCTCGACAAGCCGATGTATGATCTGAGTCATCTGTCGGAGGAATGGAGATTCAGAGGAGACGAAACAGCAGGTAAAAAGGTGTGATAAACCTGTTTTTGTGAATGATTGTAGGAGGTAGGGCATGAAGAAAAGCATGATCCGAAGGATAGCTGTTGTAGCTGTGATAGCACTTGTATTTTCGCTGATTGGTGTGTTTCCGACAGATGATCCAGATACTGCGCTGGCAGCGCTTACAAAGGATGCAAACGGTTACTACCAGATCAATACCGGAAGTGATCTGTACGAGATCAGAACGATAGTAGAAGGAGATTCTACGACAGGGACCCCCGCAGAGCCCTATGCAAAGTTTAAGCTGACAGCGGATGTTTTAATCCAGATGGGAGGCGCTAACCCGTACTGGACTCCGGTAAGAGGGTTTAAAGGTGAGTTCGACGGAGACGGCCACACCATACAGGGTGTGGAGATGCAGATCGGTGCTAGCAGATCGAGTAATATAGGTTTTTTTGAATCGCTGGATGGAGCTACAGTGAAAAATATAAACTTTTTATACTGTGGCGTGATCGATGATTCCTTTAATCCTGTTCCTGCGGGGACGACGATAAGAAATGTCGGAATCGTAGCCGGATCTATTTCCTCGGGAAGTACGGTTTCGGGCATCACGCTTACATCGTGTAACGTAATGCCATATATGCAGGCCGGAGCTACATATACGGTAGAGGATGCGGGAGTATTTACCGGTGCGATGGATAACACAGTTACAGTTACAGGTATCACCATCGGTGCTTCATGTAATTTGAACTTCCCTGCCGGTGCTACAACGACTAGAGTAGGAACTGCAGATGCTGCAGCAGTGGCAGGAGTAGTGCCTGTTCCAACCTCAACCCCAACCTCAACCCCAACCCCGACCCCGACCCCAACTCCAACCCCAACTCCAACCCCTACCCCCACTCCTTGGCAGCAGGGCGATGTAGTGGTATCGGGACAGGCTACGTATGTAGTTATGGATGATGAAGGTGTATCACTGACAGGGACTACTGATACACAGTCAAGCGAGATAGTGATTCCCGATTCTATTTCATCAGGTGACGGAACGGAATATAAGGTAAGAAAAATCGCAAAAAATGCATTTAAAAATAACAAAAAAATAAAGACAGTTAAGTTCGGAAAGTACATCGAGGTTGTCGATAAATCGGCATTTGAAAACTGTACATCACTTAAAACTGTAGTGGTGTCAAATGTCCTTAGGATCATAGAAAGTAAGGGCTTTTACAACTGTAAAAGTTTGGTCCGGATACGACTACCGATGACGATAGAAAAGCTTGGTACGCGGTGCTTTGCAAACTGTAAAAAGCTACAAGAGGCCGATATCGGAGTGAAATCAGCAAAGTATTTTATCGCTATTTTTCAGTCCTTTAAAGCTGCGGTGGCAGATGTTTCCATAGGAGCCTATGCTTTTGAAAACTGCGCGAGTCTGAGAAAGGTTATCATAAATGTCCAGGTTCGTGTGATCGGAAACTCGGCTTTCAGCCTGTGTAAAAAGCTGGCATCTATCATAGTATATTCAAAGAAGCTAAAGACCGTCGGAAACAAAGCACTAAAGGGCGTTCATGATTGCAAGATAAAGGTTTTAAAGGTGAAATTAAAGCCCTATAAAACTCTGTTCAAGAACAAAGGTCAGGGTAAAAAAGTAGTAGTATCGAAGATGTAAGAATCAAATATAATTGGAGATTAGCAGTATGATCGATAAGCTTCGTGGAGTTCTGAATGAATTCTTTATAGGAAAAAGTGAGATCGTAGATAACCTTCTTATCTGTCTTTTGGCGGGCGGACATGTCCTTTTGGAGGACGTGCCTGGTGTCGGTAAGACCACACTCGCCAAAACACTTTCAAAGGCTGTAAGCCTGGATTTCGGACGCATACAGTTTACACCGGATACACTTCCGTCAGATGTGACGGGAGTATCCGTTTTAAACATGAAAACCGGCGAGTTCGAATTTCGTGAGGGTGCGATCATGCATCAGATAATCCTCGCAGATGAGATAAACAGAACCTCCCCGAAAACACAGGCAAGCCTTTTAGAAGCGATGGCTGAGGGGCGGATAACGGTAGACGGAAAGCAGATGGAGCTTCCGTCTCCTTTTATGGTCATCGCTACACAAAACCCTGTCGAGTTTGTCGGTACTTATCCTCTTCCGGAGGCTCAGATGGACAGGTTTATGATGAGACTGTCGCTCGGATATCCCGATCCCGGAGATGAGATAACGATGACCAGAAATCAGCTCGAAGGAAAAACCTTCGAGGCTGTAGAGAGCGTACTTTCTTCTGATGACATACTGAGGATGAGAAAAGAAGTATCGGAAGTAAAGATAGTCGACAGTATGCTTGAGTATGCAAACAATATCATAAACTCTACCAGAAAAGAAAGTAAGTTTGTGATGGGGGCAAGCCCCCGCGCCATGATCATGCTCGTAAAGGCGGCGAGAGCGAGAGCTTATATGCTGGGAAGGGACTTTGTTACGCCAGATGATATAAAGGCAGTAGCCATAAACACCCTTCACCACAGGCTTTCCCTCACGTAC
Organism: uncultured Eubacteriales bacterium; assembly: GCA_900318295.1. Taxonomy (GTDB): domain Bacteria; phylum Bacillota; class Clostridia; order Lachnospirales; family Lachnospiraceae; genus Eubacterium_F. Next base: position 2,036 of record ONKC01000013.1, on the reverse strand, counting down.
GAAGCAAAGATTGCAAAAGAGGATACGGATACTATCCTAAGACTCGATATAGACAGTACGACAGTTCCGATGCAGGTAGAAAAAAATGCTTAGAAACAGATTGATCGTATTCGGACTTCTGATCCTGTCTTTAGTGGGTATAAGCTTTTACGGCGGACCGGTAAGCTACGGATTTTTCTTTTTAATGCTTGCCATACCTGCTATCTCAGCCATCTATGCGGCAGCGGTCTACTTTCGTTTCAGGATATATCAAAAGATAAATGCAAAGGTATTGGTGGTCGAAACACCGGTCGATTTTTATTTCACTTTACAGAACGAAACAAGCTTTGCATTTGCGAGTATCAGGACTGATTTTTTCTCAAAGTATTCGACGATCTCAGGGTTTGATCCGGATACCGAGTACGAGCTTTTTCCACATTCGGGCATAGATAAACAGACGATCCTTGTGTGCAGATACAGGGGTGAATACGAGATCGGCATAGACCATGTCATCGTCAGAGACTTCTTAAAACTCTTTACTTTTTCATTTAAAAATAACGAGACGATCACAGTCACTGTGATCCCGAGACTGGTAATAGTTGAAGGGATCACGGCGATAGAATGTATGTCTCTAACAGCACCTGACTCTCTTACAAATATGTCCGAACCGGATGTTTTGGTAAGAGACTATATACCCGGTGATGATATCAGGATGATAAACTGGAAGCTGACAGCATCTACCTTCAAGCCGTCAGTCCGTAAGCAAACCGGGATAAACACACCCGCGATAAGCATCATCATGGATTCGCATAGAGTCGGTACGGATCCTGACGATTACCTTCCGCTCGAAAACAAAATACTTGAAACGACTATCGCTCTCACTTACTACTATCTTGAGAACGGAGTAAAAGTGCGCATCTATGCATACGAATCGGAGCCGGTATGCTATGCGGCGGATGCACCTGATGACTTTGAGGATGCGTATAATAAGCTTTCTTATTTTTCTTTCAGGGAGGACAACACTTCGGAAAAGCTTTTTGGTTTTGCATCAGAAGTGCCCGAGATCGGAAACAGCAGTGCGGTCATTTTTGTCATACATGAGCCTGATGATGCTTATATGATCCTTAAAAATGATCTTGAAAAAGGCACCGCCACTACGGCTACATGTCTGGTGACGGATAAGAATGCAGATAAAACGCCGGATACGGTCGTGATAGGCTACGATGCCGATCTGAAGGAGGTGTTCTCATGACAGACCTCCTTTATGAACTCATATATGTATCGGCATCTTCTTTGGGAGTTTTATCTTTACTTGGTAAAGAACTGGGGATAGATGTAGGTATCGTAGAAGTTGTTATTGGGTTGATATCAGCCGGAATATTTTTACTGTATAAAAGGCTGAAGATGACCGGAAGACTTATTATCACAGGTATTCTTATCATGATAATAATAACCGGTGTACTGCTTTATTCAAATGATATAATAAGACAGATAATGATCGAAAAGATCTCTTATATTTGGTTACCTGTTATAAGTCTTATCGGCTTTACAGCGGGTGAGCTGATGTGTTTATCAAGGATAATAAGAGTGATCGTATCGGCGGCCGGTATCGGATGGATGGCGGTGTGTCCGGTGTTTGGTCTAGCTATCGAAAAGTTGTTTGTGGCAGCGGGATTTATGATAGTATTACTTACCGTCACCGAAGCTGTCCAGCTCAGGTGGGAAAAGCAGGGGCACACCGGGCGCAAAGGTCATGTTGTATATCTGTCTCCTTTTATACTTATCATCGCTTTATTTGTTTTTGTCATGCCTGCGCCGGACAAACCGTATGACTGGGGGCTGGCTGTAAAAATATACGAGTTTGTGACGGATACGGTCGAGGGTCTGGTTGACAGTATATCGGACCTTTTTTCTGAGGATACCGGGACAAATCCGGCAGAGACTGCGATCGGGTTTTCCGAGAGAGGAGATATCACCGGAAGCGTAAGCGGCGGACATAAAAAAGCATTGACCGTATCGGGACTCTCGACGTATGTCGATCAGATCAGGTTGTCGGG
>ONKC01000041.1 GCA_900318295.1 uncultured Eubacteriales bacterium | reverse complement strand
GCTCTGCTTCCATCACCATGCCGGCGCCACCGCCGTAAGGATAGTCATCAACACGGGTGTGCTTATCCAGAGTGTAGTCGCGGATGTTTTTTACGATGAGTTCGAGCTTTCCTGACGCCTGGGCGCGACCGAGGATGCTCTCGCCCATCACGCTCTCGATCATATCCGGAAACAGTGTCATTACGTAGTAGCGCATATATATCCTTTCTCGATCCGCGTCGAACGCTATGTGGTGTTTGCTTCCTCGCTCGGCCATATAAAGGCCTCCTCGGAAGCAAAACCACGCCGTCGGCGCTACTTATCTACATTATACATTTTGAAGTGTTCTCGCGCGAGTGCTAACTTTACTTTAGTTTTGAGATGAACCATTTACCCGCGGATGTCAGATCGCTCTTCTTGAAGCCACCGGTCTTATTGCACGACGACTTGATAAGCGCCGAGCTCTCCGCCTTGTTGCATAAACTCCAGGTAAAGAATCCGATCTTGTACTTTTTAAAAAGCTTGATCCATGTGTTCGCGCTCTTCTTGTCAAGCGAGCCGTTACCCGATGCATCACAGATAGAAAACTCCGTGCACAGGATCGGCAGCTTTTTCTTGAACGCATACTTTACCTTGTTCCTTATGTTGTCTTTGTGTGTCGCCGCGTAAAAATGGATAGTATAGCAAACATTCTTCGCATACTTTCCTGTAAGCCTTGAGTTTGCAGCGGTGTCGACATCCTGTGACCATGTCGGAGTTCCGCACACGATAATATTTTTCGAATACTTTCTGATGATCGGAATTATCTTTTTCGCATACTTCTTTACATCCTTCCAATCACAGCCGTTTGGCTCATTACAAATCTCAAAAATAACGTTTGTTTTCTTGCCGTATTTTTTTGCAAAATGCTTAAAAAATTTCTTTGCTTTTTTGGTAGTCATCGTCGGGTTGTTTTCCTGAAGGATATGCCAGTCGATGATCGCATACATACCGAGCTCTGTCGCTGCCTTTACACCCTTATCTATGGTCTTCCAATCCTTGCTCGGATTGTACTGTTCACCCTGAGATGTATAGCATGCAAGTCTGACCGCATTTGCTCCCCATTTTTTAAAGCTCTTAAACGCTGACTTGTTTACATACTGAGGGAACCATGCGATACCGTGCGTACTGACTCCCTTAAGCTTAAATGCCTTGCCGTTTTTATCAACGATATATCTTCCCTTGACCTTCAGTCTGCCGTGCTTTTTAAACTGATTTCCTCCGGTGACCTTAGCATCCTCAATATCATCGGTGGCATCACTCTCTTCGGCTTCCTGCGGATCAGGTGTCGCATTCGGATCCTGAGGATTTGTACCCGGATCAGTCGTAGCGGCAGGTGCAGGAGTCGCATCAGCCTCAACCAACTCACCTGAAAGCTTGTAAGTAGCCGGGAACCCGTCAAAATTGCTCTGACCGTTGAAGCCGAACTCCACGCTCTTTCCGACCTCGATATCACGGTTCCAGTCCTCATTTGCACTGACAGTATACCCGGACTTATCGGTCCCTGTGAGCTTTGCATTCCAAAGCTGCTGGATACCACAAGGAAGGCTGAAATCGACCTCCCAGTTTCTGATCTTTTTTGCGCCCGTATTCTTGATGACGACATTCGCCGTAAAGCCACCCTCCCAGGTGTTCTGCAACTGGAATGTCAGATCATAGCCGTCACCCTTAAAGGTATTCTCCTTCGTCTTGCCGTCCCAGGCTTCAGCCTTTTCACTCGACGCTGAAGAACTCCCGATCGTCTCACTCTCAGACTTCTTCTCAACAAAAGTCTCGTTTTTATCTGCCTCATCCACCTTCGAAACGGTGATCGGCTCCGGTAGCTTGTAGCTGCCCCCATTATTCCCATCGATCATAGCCTCCGACTGCTGTCCGCATCCGGTCATAAGCATCGTCACGATAAGCAGCAAGCTCAGCTGTTTAGTTAATCTCCTACCATTATTCATATATTCTTTCTCCTTATATATGTTCTTAAATATTGTCACATTCCCTATTTTTACATGAATCAATAGAAAAAAGCGCAATCGTGCCCTCACAGATATGCACTTTCATCACGCAGGCTACTAGTCTCTCAGCTTTTTAACCGAATCAATAAGAATATCCTGATTCATATAAACATACAGCAGCTTGCTATAGTCATACTCCCTCAGTGCCTCCACATCCTCATCGTCCATCACCGCATTCCTGAACGTATCAATATACACCCTCTCAAGTGACAGATCCTTCACGCGAAAAATATTCTCACACATCTCAAAGACGACATCCGCACCCTCCGGCTTATCGCACGGCGCCATCTGCGGCGCCTCCTTCTCAAAAAAGTTTCTGAGATAGACCGCATCATCCTCAAATCCGGCATCAACCAGATAGTAGCTTTTCTTTCCCTGTATAAACGCTATCAGCTTGTCATCATTCGCATCGTTTTCAAGTATGCGCCCCTCTCCGGCCTTACCTCTGACACCGGTCAGAGCATCCTGATATGCCAAAGCGATCGACGTTTTAACATTGTGCTCATTTCTGTACATGCACTCGTACATCGCATCAAAAAACGCTGATAAGATCTGATAACTCATCTCATCGAGCTTCTCCTCAGGCGTAAATCTGAGGAAAAAGTTCGTCCTGTTTCTCCACATATAATAATTGATAAAAGTGTTCGGCCTGCGGACGATCGCACCCATCTGATGTACAGCTTTGGCGTTCGCCAATGTCACGACCCCATACCCTGCAAGATGTATCCTGTGTCCCCACTCCATATCATCCCAGTAGATAAAGTTGGACGCGGGCATGATGCCAACCTCAGGACGCCTTGCCACATCACCCCTGACCATCACCGCACAGGTAGCCACAGTATCGCACTCGATGATATCCGGCAGTGACCCGTCCTCCGGCTGATCCGCACCGATGGTGATCGCCGAGCAGTGATCAAAGTCGATCTTTAGCCCACTCTGCTGGATCACACCCGGCATCTGCATGTGATAAACCCTGCAGCCAGCCATCCCGACATCGGGATTAGCTTCCATGTAATCATATAAAACCTTAAGCGCATTCTCATCGACCTGCGCATCATCATCCAAACAAAAGAAATACTTGTATCCGTTATCCCTTACAAACCTAAGTCCGGTATTAAATCCACCCGAACCGCCGAGATTCTCACTGTTCTCAAACAAAGTGATCTCATCGCCGTAGGTAGCCTTCAGAGCCTCGGCACTTCCGTCGGAAGAAGCATTATCCACTACAAAAATATCCGGATTCACGCCCACGCTCTCCTGAACGCTCTTTACGCTCTCCAACACAAAATCTTTTTTGTTGAAATTGCAGATGACAACTCCGATATCCTTGCCCATATCTCCCTCCGATCATCCCAAACAAAACCATTGTTTGATCAAAAATCCACACACATGAAACATTGTATCATAAACACTCGATTTTTACAACAAAAACCGCATAAAAAACTTGTTGGCACAGGGACTTGAGTATGATATGATACTCATGGTTAGTGATAACTAACGGGTTGCAGTTCCACCTAACAATACTCTCACTTTTACTGTTACGAAAAGGGGATAGCGCCATGGGCACTGAAGTTTTTTTCGGATTGTCGATACCGTTTATCGGTACTGCCGCAGGCTCTTTTTTCTGCTTTTATTAGATACCGTGATCCCCGAGATGTCCGCCGGAGAGCACTCAAATATCGGCGTTGTGATGTTCGCTGTGGGTTTCACCCTTATGATGGCGCTGGATGTGGCGCTGGGGTAGATCAGTCTATTCGGAAAACAACGGTGTGGAAAAATACCTCTCACCCGTATCAGGAAGCAATGTAACTACCGTTTTTCCGGGTCCGAGCTTTTTTGCAAGCTTGAGTGCGGCTGCAACATTTGTTCCCGACGATATCCCACACAGGATTCCCTCCTCGGTCGCGAGACGTTTTGCAGTATGAATTGCTTCTTCATCAGTTATAACACAAATCTCATTATATATCTCACGATTCAATATCCCCGGAATTATACCGTCGCCTATTCCCATCTGCATATGAGTGCCTATAGTCCCTCCTGCAAGGATAGCTGCCTTTTCAGGTTCTACTGCCCAAATCTCGATATCAGGATATGAATCCTTCAGACCTTCACCTACTCCGGTCAGAGTTCCTCCGGTTCCTATTCCCGAACAAAAACCGTGTATCGGTCCTTCGACCTGCTCCAATAGTTCGCGGACAGTTCCTTTTTTATGCGCAAGTGTATTATTCGGATTGTCAAACTGCTGAGGTACATATACGTTCGGATCCTCATCCCGCATTTTGAGCGCCAGTTGCAGGCACTCTTCTATCGCTTTGCCGATGTCACCGGAGTCGTGGATCAGTTTTACTTTTGCACCGTAATGACGAACAAGCTTTGCTCTTTCCTCGCTTACCGAGTCAGGCATGATAATGATGGTTCTGTAACCTTTCACTGCACCGACGAGCGCGAGACCCACACCCTGGTTTCCGCTGGTAGGCTCTACTATGGTCGTTCTGTCCGGAGAGATAATACCGGCCTTCTCGGCCTCCTCGATCATGTTGAACGCTGTTCTCGTTTTGATGGAACCACCGATATTTACACCCTCGTATTTTACAAGTATTTCTGCCATATCTTTATCCGTCATTTTGGATAAACGTATCACCGGTGTATGTCCTATTGCTTCCAGAATGTTGTTGTAAATCATCATGTTACCTCGTTTATTCTTTTATCAGTGTTTCATATAAAATGCTACACATTTTTTATAACTACAAATGGAATTCTAATCAAACCGCATGGGTATGTCAAGTACTTTTCACTCACCCGGCCGCGTAAATTTACTGTAGGAATAAGCAGGGTAGAATCTCCCCTGCGATATGATGTCTCTACTGCTTTTTTGAACATCTCCGCCAACGCATCTTCCGTAAGTCTGTCATTCTTCTTTTACTCCTCCGGAATGACTTGTCGGCTTCTGTAAGTACATCACCGATATACTCCAGTGCCGTTTTAAGAAAAACATCCTCGATCCCGTAGATAAACTCTGCGGTCATTGTAGGGTGGCTCATGAAGGTTTCTGTGATTTTTTCTAAATGGGATATTCCATTTTTCTGAAAATGCTGTATACTGTTATTCCTACAAAAACGTTACGCTAACGCATAAAAGTAAAACAGGGTGCCCATAAGGACACCCTGAATATTTTTCACCTGATCAGACAATCAAGCCTTCTCGATCTCAGCCTTAACCATATCTGTCATCTGCGGAAGGATCTTGTTCAGATCTCCTACGATACCATAGTCGGCAACGTCGAAGATCGGAGCATCCTCGTCCTTGTTGATGGCGATGATGAGGTCAGACTCCTCCATACCGGCAACGTGCTGGATAGCACCTGAGATACCGATAGCGAAGTAAACGTTCGGGCGAACAGTCTTACCGGTCTGTCCTACCTGACGCTCCTGAGGAAGCCAGCCGTTCTCTACGACTGCACGTGAGCAGCTTACTGTTCCGCCGATAACCTCAGCGAAGTTCTCAAGAAGCTTGAAGTTCTCTGCAGAACCGACACCACGTCCGCCTGATACAAGGATCTTTGCATCCATGATATCAACAGTAGAAGCAACCTTCTTAACCACATCCTGGATCTCCACATAGCGGTTGTTCGGTGTGAAGCCCGGATTGAACTCGATGACATCAGCCTTAGCGCCCTTTTTCGGCTCAATCTTCTGCATAACGCCCGGACGTACTGTAGCCATCTGAGGACGGTTGTACGGGCAGGCGATCGTAGCGATCGTGTTACCGCCGAATGCAGGACGGGTCATGAGAAGCTGTTTCTCGATGTCCGTGTTTGCTGCATTGTCATGGAAAGTGCCAATCTCAAGTACTGTACAGTCAGCTGTAAGACCTGTAGCCACACGAGCTGATACTGTAGGACCTAAGTCACGACCGATCGGTGTAGCACCTACGATCATGATCTCCGGCTTGTACTCCTTGATAACAGAAGCCAATGCATGAGCATACGGCTCTGTACGATAATCCTTAAGCTCAGGATCATCGATAACGATTACATGATCCGCACCGTACTCTGCGAGCGAATCTGCTTTATCTTTGATTCCGGATCCGATAAGTACAGCTGTCACGTCCTGTGAAAGATCAGCTGCCAGATCCTTTGCTTTGCCAAGTAATTCAAAGGCGATACTTCCGATAACACCGTCGACCTGCTCAGCAAAGACATAAACGCCCTTATATTCTTCAATATTCGGTGTATTAGCCATTATATGTCCCTCCTTAGATTACATGCTTTTCTTTCAACTTGTCAACGATGATAGTAGCACCCTCTGTCGGATCAGCCGGTACAAACTTCTCGCCTGCACCCTTTCTAACCTTGTCAGAAGCCTTTGCGATCTTGGTCGGTGAACCGTTAAGACCGATGTTAGAATCATCAACATCCTTCAAGTCTGCGCGACCCCATGTTGTGATCTCCTTGTCATAAGCATCCCAGATGCCGCCCGGGCTCATGTAACGTGGCTCGTTCAACTCTGAAAGTGCTGTGATAAGGCAAGGCATCTTAGCCTTGAGTACATGATAACGATCCTGATACTGTCTCTGAACGATAACAGAATCACCCTCAACCTTGATATCCTGTGCATAAGAGATGACAGGAAGTCCAAGATGCTCAGCGATCTGAGGACCAACCTGAGCAGTATCACCATCGATAGCCTGACGACCTGTGATGATGAGATCATAATCGATATTGCGAAGAGCGCCTGCGATCGTTGTTGATGTTGCCCATGTGTCGGCACCACCGAGAACACGATCTGTTACAAGGATTCCCTTGTCAGCACCCATAGCCATAGCCTCACGAAGTACATCCTCTGCCTTCGGAAGGCCCATGGTAAGAACCGTAACTTCTACATCGTCTTTTTCATCCTTGATGCGAAGCGCTGCCTCAAGGCCCGCTTTGTCATCCGGATTCATGATAGTGAGCATCGCTGCTCTGTTAAGTGTACCGTCCGGGTTGAAAACAACACCGCCTGCTGTATCCGGTACCTGTTTGATACATACTACGATTTTCACTGCGAACCCTCCTTTCTTATTTCAAAAGACTACCGGAGATGACCATACGCTGAACCTCAGAAGTTCCCTCATAGATCTCTGTGATCTTAGCGTCACGCATCATACGCTCTACGTCATACTCACGGATATAACCATAACCACCAAACAACTGAACCGCCTTGGTAGTAACCTCCATAGCGGTCTCTGCAGCAAAGAGCTTAGCCATAGCTGCCTCTACTGAGTAGCTAACCTTTGCTCCGTCTGCAAACTGCTGCTTCTTCTGAGCAGCCTGATATACCAGAAGCTTTGCAGCCTCAGTCTTTGCAGCCATATCAGCAAGCTGGAACTGTGTGTTCTGCTGCTGAGCGATGGTGCGACCGAACTGCTTTCTCTCCTTGGTGTACTCGATAGTGCGGGCGATAGCACCCTCTGCCAGACCAAGTGCCTGAGCAGCGATACCGATACGTCCTCCATCAAGTGTGTGCATAGCGATCGGGAATCCCTTTCCTCTTGCACCGAGAAGGTTCTCCTCAGGAATACGAGCATCTTCAAAAATAAGCTCATATGTGGATGAACCACGAATACCCATCTTCTTCTCCTTTGTTCCGAATGAGAATCCCGGAGTATCCTTATCAACGATGAACGCTGAGAAGTTCTTTTTCTTGCGTCCTCTCTTATCCTCTGTGATATCGGTAACGGCGATGATGATGTAAACATCTGCAACTTTACCGTTTGTGATAAAGCACTTTGATCCGTTCAGAACCCACTCATGTGTGGACTCATCGAGAACAGCCTTTGTCTGTGCTCCCTGCGCATCTGTTCCTGCCATAGGCTCGGTAAGACCGAATGCTCCGAGTTTCTCGCCGTTGCAAAGAGGCGGAAGATATTTTTTCTTCTGCTCCTCTGTACCATAGGTAAGGATCGGGTCAACACAAAGTGATGTATGTGCTGATACGATAACGCCTGTAGTACCGCAAACCTTGCTCATCTCCTCCACACACATGATGTAAGTGAGGATGTCAGCACCCTGTCCGCCATACTCTTTCGGCACCGGGATTCCGAGGAAGCCGTACTTGCCCATTTTTTTCACGGTCTCAGCCGGGAAAGCTTCTGTCTCGTCTGTCTCCTGTGCCAGTGGTTTTACTTCATTCTCTGCGAAGTCCTGAAACAGCTGACGCGCCATCTCGTGCTTCTTATCCAATGTAAAATCCATTAGCTAAACTCCTTTCGGTTTATTTTTTGATCAATATTTGAAGAATCCCTCGCCTGACTTGCAGCCAAGTTTTCCGTCGGCAACCATCTTCTCAAGAAGCGGTGCCGGCTTGTACTTAGGATCATTGTTTGTACCTGCATAGATAACGTTCATGATCGCAAGGCAGATATCAAGACCGATGTAGTCACCGAGGTGAAGCGGTCCCATCGGATGGTTGCATCCGAGCTGCATAGCGATATCGATATCCTCAGCCGAAGCAACATCAGCGTCAAGTACGTTAATAGCCTCGTTGATCATCGGGATAAGGATACGGTTTACTGCGAATCCCGGTGCCTCGTTGATACGTACCGGAGTCTTGCCGATGTCCTCTGAGATCTTGATGATCTTGTCAAATACTTCATCAGTTGTTGACTTTGACTTGATAACCTCAACCAGCTTCATACGAGCAGCCGGGTTGAAGAAATGCATACCTGAAAGCGGTCTGTCAAGTCCCTCTCCGATCTCTGAGATGTTCAGAGATGAAGTGTTTGATGTAAAGATACAATCTTTCGGAACGATTGACTGCAGCTCTGTGAAGGTATCCTTCTTAACCTGCATATCCTCGAAAGCAGCCTCTACGATAAGGTCGCAATCTGTACAGATGTCCTTAAGACCTGTCTTGATACGTCCAAGGATAGTATCAGCAGCTGCCTGATCCATCTTGCCCTTGGCAACCATCTTGTCAAGACCTTTTTTGATCTTCTCCTTACCACCTGCTGCAAACTCCTCCTTGATGTCGCAAAGACGAACCTCAAAGCCGTCAACCTGAGCGAAAGCCTGTGCGATACCGGAACCCATGGTTCCTGCACCAATAACACCTACTACCATAATTTATTTCCTCCTTATATTAGATTCTTTATCAGCGATTCTTGAAGTCGACAACCTTTACCTTCTCCTCTTTCGGAGCGAGGAAATTGCCCATTCCTGCCTTCTGATCCTCTGTCTCGAAGCAGTCACCGAAAAGCTTCTCCTCGAGAGCGACAGCATCATCGATGTTCATCTGATATCCCTCGTTGATAGCCTTTTTACAGTTGCGAACTGCGATCGGAGCCTGAGCGGCGATTCCGTTAGCAAGCTTCTTTGCCTGCTCCATCAGCTCAGCCTGCGGATAAACTGCATTTACAAGACCGATTCTGAAAGCCTCGTCTGCCTTTATGTTTCTTGCACCGAAGATAAGCTGCTTAGCCATACCCATCGGAACGAGACGCGGAAGTCTCTGTGTACCGCCGAATCCCGGTGTGATTCCGAGACCAACCTCCGGCTGACCGAACATAGCATTGTCTGAGCAGATGCGGATGTCACAGCTCATGGAGATCTCACAACCTCCGCCAAGTGCAAATCCGTTTACTGCAGCGATGGTCGGGATAGGAAGCTTAGCCAGCTTCAAAAATACGTCGTTACCCTTTTTACCGAAAGCCTCACCCTCAGCCTTGGTAAGTGTGCTCATCTCGCCGATATCAGCACCTGCGACAAAGCTCTTCTCACCTGCTCCGGTAAGGATCACACAGCGGATCGCATCGAGATCGATGTTGTCCAGTGTCTGATCAAGCTCGTCAAGCACCTGTGAGTTAAGTGCGTTCAAAGCTTTTTCGCGGCTGATGGTGATAATTGCTATCTTATCTTCCACCTCATACTGAATGAATTCCATTAGTAAATACCTCCTAATTATTTCTTTGTAAGACTTCCCGCACGAGCGGCGTGAGTTTTCTTCCGAGGAGCCCTTATATGGGCGAGCGAGGAAGAAAATCTCACATAGCGCTCGTGCTTAGTCTTTTAGTAAACTAAACCAGCCGGTCAGATGACCGGCCGGTTATAGATTCTGAATTAATCCATCTCCACGATAGTAGCGCATCCCATACCACCGCCGATGCAGAGTGTAGCCAGACCCTTCTTAGCGCCTGCCTTCTTCATCTCATGAAGCAGTGTAACCAGGATACGGCAGCCTGATGCTCCTACCGGATGTCCGAGTGCGATCGCACCACCGTTCGGGTTGAGCTGCTTCTCAACATCGATTCCGAGGTCCTTACCTACTGCTACTGACTGAGCAGCAAATGCCTCGTTAGCCTCGATGATGTCGAAGTCAGAGATGCTCATGCCTGTCTTCTCCATAACCTTCTTTGTAGCGGCAACAGGTCCGATACCCATAACCTCAGGACGAACACCTGCAAGTGCTCCTGCAACAAATGTAGCCATCGGAGTAACACCGAGTTCCTTAGCTTTCTCCTCGCTCATAACCACGATAGCTGCTGCACCATCGTTGATTCCTGATGCATTACCTGCAGTTACGAATCCGTCTTTATTGATCGGGCGCATACCTGCGAGCTTCTCAAGAGTTACGTCAGGACGTGGTCCCTCATCTGTATCAAAGATTACAGTTTCCTTTCTCTTCTTAACCTCTACCGGAACGATCTCATCTTTGAATGCACCGCTCTCGATAGCAGCCTTGCACTTCTGCTGTGAATTGAATGCGAACTCATCAAGCTCCTCACGTGTAAGTCCCCACTCGTTGCAGATGTTATCTGCTGTCTGGATCATATGATAGTCGTTGAATGCATCCCAAAGAGCATCCTTAACCATCGTATCAACAAGTGCTCCCTGGCTCTGTGAAGGCCAAGTCATACGATATCCGTAACGTCCCTGCGGAATAGCATACGGAGCCATGCTCATGTTCTCCATACCACCTGCTACAACCACGTCAGCGTCTCCTGCCATGATCATCTGTGCAGCCTGGTTAACACAGTTAAGACCTGAACCGCAGACTACGTTAGATGTTACAGCCGGAACCTCGATCGGAAGTCCTGCCTTAAGTGTTGCCTGACGAGCCACGTTCTGACCCTGTCCAGCCTGGATAACGCATCCCATGTAAACATGATCTACCTGATCCGGCTTAACTCCTGCACGATTGAGAGCCTCCTTGATCACGATCGCTCCCAGATCAGCTACCGGAATAGTTGAAAGGCCTCCGCCCATCGTTCCGATCGCAGTACGACATGCACCTGCTAAAACCACTTTTTTTGCCATGAAAAAAGTCCTCCTTATGATATAATATTTCACACGTTGCATACATTTGTCACTTTTGTGACAGCCTTTTTCTATAATAACACTAATATAAGAGATTGTCAATGATTTAACGAGCGAAATCACACGAAATTCATAAAAAAATGGCCCGACTCCCGGCGCACCCGAGAAAAGGCCATTTTTACGCATATTTCAGTTGAACGGTCTGCCCACGTAATCGGATGAGCTTCCGCCGTAACCGGCCTCTCTGGCCCCCCATGTCAGGGCGACCATCGGCCTCTTTCCGTCAAAGCCGTAGAACTGATATCCCGTGATCATCTCTACGTGGTAGACATTTTTATATCTTCCGTTCTTAGCTCCGGTACAGAAAAGCAGGTCTCCGGGTAGGTACTTGAGCTTTTCAACCTTATTGTAGTTGAACTTCCCGAGCTTTCTTTTCTTACAGGTGTTGCACCATTTGCAAAGGTCTGCCGCGGTCGGTGCATAAGACTTTGCACCGCCGACGTACTTGCCTGAAGCCTTGTATGATTTCCAAACCAGGGACGAACAGTCATAGTACCCTTTTTTCATGCGGTTAGGCTGAGAGTACTTCCAGTTCTTGCCGATATAAGTCGCTTTTTTGCACGCCTTCGCTATCCCCTTCTTCACCACGGATACCAGGCAGCCTACCCTCGCGCCGTCAAGCTCCGTGTAGATGATGGCATTTCCTATCTTCTTACCCTTCACCGTTCCATCGCCTGATACTGAAGCGATCTTCGAATCGGTACTTGTAAATGCGTACTCGTCCGGCATATTTTTGATCTTCAGCGTAAACGTCTTTCCTTTGTCAAGGATCTTGTAGGAATGGTTGATATCGACAACCTTGATATGCAGCTGAAGTATGAAGGTCACACCGTTCATGACGATAGTGAGGGTTTCATCGCCCTCTCCGTCATATACTGTTATATTGAGCTTCTGTGTCTCGGTGTCAAAGTCTACTGAAATATTGTCATCTCCCGATTGCGAATCGACGTCAACATAGTACTCCTCGACCATCGGACAGTTCAAAAGCCCGATCTCGTCAAAAGCCTCACCGTACTCTCCCATGCGATACAGGGTGATCTCATTTTTTTCGAGTGTTGCTCCCGTGATATCCGTGTAATCCTCCGAGTCATCCCACGAATCATCAGGATCGTCCGGATCGTCAGGGTCATCCCATGGATCGTCCCATGGGTCATCGGGATCATCAGGGTCATCAGGATCATCGTAGGCATAAGTTCCTGCCCGTCCCGTGTCCGACTTCGCCTTACTGACAGGCTGTTTTCCGCCAAATATAAGGATGATCGCCACGACCAAGATAACCGCGACGATACCCACGATAGCAAGCACCTTCGGGTTTGCCTTCTTCAGGCCCTCGAAGATGTTTGTCGTATAGTAATCCTTATACGGATCTTCTTTGTTTTCTTCGTTATCCATTGTTTCTTTTTCATCCATAATTTTGGTTCTGTCTTTTCACTGTTTATTTTTTTCTTTGAGAGCCTTTTCGACCGCCGGTGGGACCATTTTTCCGACATCCGTACCGTACCTCGAAACCTCCTTTACGATGGTCGAGGAAAGAAAAGCATACTCTAAGCTCGTGGTGAAAAACATGGTGTCCACCTCAGGCTCGATACTGTGGTTTGTCTGGGCGATCTGCATCTCCGTCTCGAAATCAGTGACGGCGCGAAGGCCTCTTATAATGAGGTTCGCTCCGTTCTGCTTCGCAAACTCGATCGTCAACCCCTCAAAGGTCTTGACGGTCACGTTCGGGATATGCTTCGTTGACTCTTCGATGAGTGCCACTCTCTCATCGCGTGTAAACATCGGGTTCTTTGCGCTGTTGACCAAAACGCCGATGATCAGTTCATCGACAACCTTTGCCGCACGCTCGATGATGTCGATATGACCGTAGGTTACCGGATCAAAGCTTCCGGGATAAATTGCTTTCATCGTTTGTTTGATCTCCTCCAAAGATTCATCTTCTCTGCTTCAGCGATAAGCTCATCTCTGAAATCAGGATGTGCCACACTGATGAGTTTCTCTGCACGCTCCCATGCAGAACCACCCTTGAGGTTCACGATACCGTACTCGGTTACAACATACATCACGCATGGTCTCGGATCTGTCACTACAGCACCGTCAGCCAGGGTCGGGCGAATACGTGATACGGTCTCTCCGGCCTTGTTTGTAAAGGTAGATGAAAGACAGATGAAACTCTTTCCGCCCTTTGACTTATACGCACCGAGGACGAAATCAAGCTGACCGCCTGCACCTGAGATATTCTTGGTACCGGCCGACTCGGAGTTTACCTGTCCGTAAAGGTCAATATCTATCGCATTATTTATAGAAATAAAATTATCGTGCGCCGAGATAACATCTATATCATTTGCATAGTCTACAGGCACGCTCATACACTCAGGGTTGTTGTCCAGATAATCATAAAGCTTTTTGGTTCCTGCTCCAAAAGCATAGGTCTGGCGACCTTTGTTTATATTTTTGCAATTACCGGTGATCTTTCCTGCCATCGCCATATCCACAAAGCCATCAACATACATCTCAGTATGGACACCGAGATCCTTCAGATCTGACTCTGCGATGAGAGCTCCGACGGCGTTTGGCATACCGCCGATTCCAAGCTGTAAGCATGCTCCGTTCGGAATGCGCTCCACGATAAGCTTTGCCACTGCCTTGTCAATGTCAGTCGCAGGGCCTCCTGCCGGAAGTTCGCCGATAGGCGGGTTATCTCCCTCGATGATTCCTGTCACCTGCGATACATGGATCCTCTCATCGAAGCCACCGAGACAACGTGGCATATTTGTATTTACTTCAACATAGACTTTCTCTGATCTTGAGATAGCTGCTGCCATGTGTGATGCGCTCGGTCCGAATGAGAACCAACCGTGAGCATCCATCGGTGATACCTGGAACACATTTACCGCGATGTCCTCCTCGAG
>ONKC01000044.1 GCA_900318295.1 uncultured Eubacteriales bacterium | reverse complement strand
CAGGATAAGGCTGAGGCGGTCGTTGCTGAGATCAAGAGTAATGGCGGTGATGGTGTAGCTATCAAATGTGATATCGGAGATTATGAGAGTGCCGAGACATTTTTCAAGGATATAGTCAAGGAGTACGGTGGGGTGGATATCCTGGTAAACAATGCCGGTATCAATCGTGACGGACTTCTGATGGGTATGAAGGAAGCGGATTTTGATGATGTCATCCGCACGAATCTGAAGGGTGCTTTCAATGGCTGCAAGTGTGTTGCACGTCCGATGATGAAAAAGAAGGCAGGCAGGATCATCAATATGGCATCCGTTGCCGGTGTGATAGGAAATGCCGGTCAGGCTAACTACGCTGCATCTAAGGCAGGTGTGATCGGCCTTACCAAGTCGGTTGCAAGAGAGCTGGCATCCAGAGGGATCACATGTAATGCGATCGCTCCGGGATTTATTAAGACGGATATGACCGATGCACTTCCTGACAGTGTTAAGGAGGAGGCTGTAAAGACGATTCCTCTGGGAACTTTCGGTGAGGTTGATGATATCGCGAATATGGCGGTGTATCTGGCATCGGATAATGCAAGATATATTACAGGTCAGGTTATCTGTGTCGATGGTGGCGTAGCAATGTGAGCGATAAGGCGTGAGTCTGATCGTAGTATGTGTGACACGTATGCTTGCATACAGTGTCACACATACAAGAGCAGGTGAGCCCAACGGACAGCGAGGACGCGGAGCGTTCGAGCCTGGCAGTTGGGACACACGCCGCGGATGTTGGGACTCACGCGTGAATAAAGAAAGGAGTTATCATGGAAAGAAGAGTAGTTGTTACGGGAATGGGTGCGATCACGCCCATAGGAAACGATGTTAATACGTTCTGGGAGAACGCTAAAAAGGGAGTATGTGGTATCGGTCCCATCACCAAGCTTGACGTGACTGATTACAAAGCAAAGATGGCCGGTGAGGTCAAAGATTTCGTGATGCCGGAGTGCGTCGATAAAAAAGCCGCAAGACGTATGGAGGATTTTTCAAAGTATGCTGTTGCGGCAGCGGTTGAGGCTATGGCCGATGCCGGTATCGATATGGAGAAAGAGGATCCGTACCGCGTGGGTGTGTGTGTCGGATCCGGTGTAGGTTCGCTGCAGAACATCACACGTAACTATGTAAGACTTATGGAAAAAGGACCGAACAGGGTAGAGCCTTTGATGATCCCGGGACTTATCTCGAACATAGCAGCCGGAAACATTGCTATTCAGTTTGGCCTTAAGGGTAAAAATATCAACGTAGTGACCGCTTGTGCGACAGGTAATCACAACATCGGTGAGGGACTTCGTTCGATCAAGTACGGAGAGGCTGATGTGATCGTAGCCGGCGGTGGTGAGAATACCATCTGTGATATCGGTCTGGCAGGATTCCTTGGACTGAACGCACTTTCAACATCTGATGATCCTAAGCGTGCTTCAAGACCGTTCGATGTGGATCGTGACGGATTTGTTATGGCAGAGGGTGCCGGAATCCTTATTCTCGAGGAGCTTGAGCATGCAAAGGCCAGAGGAGCAAAGATCTATGCTGAGCTTGCAGGCTATGGTGCCACATCGGATGCATATCATGTGACTGCACCGGCCGAGGATGGTGCAGGTGCCGCAAAGGCTATGGAGTTTGCCATGAAGGATGCCGGTGTGAAGCCTGAGGATGTTGATTATATCAACGCGCACGGAACGTCGACTCATATGAACGATCTGTTTGAGACCAGAGCTATCAAGCTAGCGCTCGGTGATGCCGCTAAAAATGTAAAGGTTAACTCAACAAAGTCGCTTGTAGGACATATGCTCGGAGCTGCGGGCGGTGTTGAAGCTATCGCTTGTGTTAAGTCGATTCAGGATGGATTTATCCATGTAAATGCCGGACTTGAAAACCAGGATCCTGAGTGTGACCTGGATGTGGTCAAGGGCGAGGGAATCTCGCAGGATGTGAATGTCGTAATCAGCAATTCACTTGGTTTCGGTGGCCACAATGCTTCATTAGTATTTAAAAAATATGTATAAATCATCCGGGATCTGTATGTGATTTTCGCGATGAAATCACATAGCAGATCCCTGCATATCTTGATAGTTTTTTGAAAGATAATGAAGCTGGATGATATAATAAATGACAGGGGGGATTGAAATGATAATGAATCAGGAACAGATAAAAGAGATTATACCGCATCGCGATCCGTTTTTACTTGTTGATGAGATCGAGAGTATGGAACCCGGTGTGAGTGCGGTCGGGTATAAAAATGTCACGGGCGAGGAAGGCTTTTTCAAAGGACATTTCCCGGGATATCCCGTAATGCCCGGCGTACTTATCGTCGAGGCTCTCGCTCAGGTAGGAGCAGTCTCTGTCCTTTCGCTCGAGGATAACAAAGGTAAGCTTGCTTTCTTCGGCGGTATCGATAAAGCAAAGTTCAGAAGACAGGTTCGCCCCGGTGACAGGCTTAAGCTCGAGGTGGAGATCATCAAGTGCAAAGGGCCGATGGGAGTCGGCCATGCGGTCGCTACCGTCGACGGAGAGAAGGCATGTGAGGCGGAGATCAAATTCATTATAGGCGAGTAGTTTTTGTGCAAATTGCACAATGGTATTGGCTAAGTTTCGTCAGTATTTAACAAACTTAACAAAATTGTAAAACTTATGAAAAAACTCTTTCATTTTTTCCAAAACGTGATATACTGATAAATGTAGACGTTAATAAGATGGCGTGGATTACGCACTCGATATGAGATGTGTCACGATGAGAGGACCCCATCGACAGGTCTCAAACAGAGTAACAATGGGATATGTGTTTAGTTTTGGAAAGGAAGTGTACAAGGTGTTTAGCGTAGGAGAGTATGTCGTTCACGGGAACGACGGAGTGTGCAAGGTAGAAGCAGTAGAGCCTATGAGTGGAAGCGGATCTGATCGTATTTACTATACCTTGGTTCCGGTTTACACTAAGGGAAGCAAGTTGTTTGTTCCGACAGACAGCACAAAGGTTATCACCAGAGCGGTTATCTCAAAGAATGAGGTAAATCAGCTTATGGATGAGTGGGAAGACATCGAGCTTCTCAGCGTTGAGAATGACAAGAAGCGTGAAGAGGTTTACAAGCAGGCACTTCGCTCATGCGACTGCCGTCAGTGGGTAAAGCTTATCAAGACTTCATATCAGCGCAATCAGATTCGTATGGAGAACGGTAAAAAAGCTACCACATCAGATGAAAGATATCTTCATATGGCTCAGGAGAACCTCTTCGGAGAGGTTGCTATACCGCTTGAGATGAGCCGTGGTGAGGCAGAGGAGTACTTCATTGGCAAGGTTAAATCAAAGAAGTCAAAGAAGTCCTCATCAAAGAAGTCATCCAAGTCAAAGTCAAAGAAATGATGTATGGAAATAAGAGCCATCGCTTTTGGCGGTGGCTCTTTTGGTTTATATAAAGGAGAGAGAAGATGAAAGGAATAAAGAAAGCTAGACTATGTGCCGTTGCTACAATGATGATGCTTTTGCTCGGGATTTTTTTATCACCGATTCAGACAGGTATCAGCTTTGCAGCTACCGAGAAAATGGGCTATCTCGGAGAGTATAAAGGGCAGGAACTTCTCAGAGGAGAAACGAATGTGAGTCTCGATCAGGGTGATAAACCCTACACTTTGAAGTTTTTTTACTCGGATGCATATTTTACCGGGGACAGTAAAGAATATGATCCTCATGTATCAAGCTTTGCCATGAATCTGTGTTCGACTTCGGCAAACGCGCTTAACGCTTCAAGGATGCTTGAGGATTGTGGCTTTACATCAGTCGTGAAAAATGAAACATTCAATACTAATAAAAACGGTCCCGATACGGTAGGTGATATAATAGCTCATAAAACCATCAAAGTTGACGGGGAAGATCAGGATGTCGTGGTAGTTATGGTGAGAGGCTTAGAATACGGTCTCGAGTGGAGCAATAATTTTAAGATCGGGACGGATGGAGATGCTGTAGGGTTTTCCGAGTCGGCAGACAAGGTGCTTAGTGATCTGAACGCGTTCTCATCTAAAATAAGAATTAATCTGGGTGGTGCAAAGATTCTTGTTACAGGTTACTCCAGAGGAGCCGGAATAGCTGATATCGTTGCTAAAAAGCTGACAGATTCATATAAAGAAAATGTATTCGGGTACTGCTTTGCTACACCGAACTCAGTGCTGACATCCAACAGAAGCAGTGAGTACAAAAACATACATAATATAACAAATAAAAATGACCTGATCACCTATGTGTTTTTCAAGGACTTTGGTTTCGGACATTATGGTGAGACAAAGGAAGTCACATCAATGGCCGATGCCTCAAAGGTCAATACACAGCTTGGTAAAATGGGTTGTACCGGAAAGTATGATGACAGTCTTGAAGTATACAGTTTTAGTATTCTCAACTTTGCGCTCGGAATGAGTTCAAGCGCTCAGTTCGCAGGTGTGGATACTCAAGTTACAAAAAAACAGGTCGAAAAAGGTGATCTGGTCGAAAAAGGAAAGATAGCAGGTGGGCTTCTTGACAAGATAAAAAACAGTAATTCGCTGTCTGCACAAAAAAATATGACAATGACGCAGGAGGAGTTTATCACACAGACGATAAAAGAGCTTACATCAAAGCTGATAACAAGCAGAGATCGTTATGCAAAAGAGATAATCGAAGAAGCAGACACCACGGAAAACACCATACGTTCGATGATCGAGGTGTTTTTGCTTAGATCGTCAGAGGATACTCTTTTAGAGGATGTCATGGATTCGTTTAAAGGAGCTAAGCTTGGTCTATATGATCTTATGGAGATGGCCGGACCGATAATAAACGGATTTGATGAATCGACTTTTAAAGATGATCACAAACGGTATTATGATAAGCTCTGGAAAATACTCGGTCCTGCGATGAAAAAGAACTTGGGTGAAGATGAGTATGCTGTTACAGAAAAAGTGTGGCCGTCTCTGGTGTATAATTTTTGCACACTTACTTCATCTGCATTTAATGACTATAGATTATCAAAAAAAATAAACACGCTCGAATTACTCCTTGGAACATGGGTCAAAAACGGAGAAAAGATAATAAGTAATCATTATACCGGAACTTATCTTGCTTTTCTGCGTGCGTCGGACGATTTTTATGAAAGAGAGGACGAAAAGCCGCAGAAAAGACCGGAGGTGCCGGGATTTAATCACCCTAATCCTATCGTCTTAGGAGCAGGATCGGGGAGTGCAGTTTCCGGATCAGCGAACCAGACAGGATCTGTTGTGGGTAGCGGAACAGGATTGCCGGGATTGATCCTCGGTTCAATCGGAGGATTCGGTTTAGGAATGGGGTGTATGTATTTCGTTTCTCGTCGAAAAAAAGAATCCCAAACGAGTGAATGATTTGGCTTTTTTAGTCTACGTATTTTATATAGTTAGCGGCGCGGAGGGGTCAAAACCTCCGCGTCATTTTTTTTCAGAAAAGACATAATCGGGTAGACAAGACAGATTTTACAGAAAAGACATAATTGGCAGATTTGACATACTTGACATAATTGGCAGAATTGAGTATAATACGGATATAAGGTAGAAACTAGTTTTGGTTACAGATTATTTGGAGGCAATGCTTATGTTTACTAATCCATTTTCACCTATATTCGGAGGAAAGCCTGAGGTCTTTTTTGGAAGAGAAGACATACTTAAGCGATTTGATCATGCTATGATCGATGTTGGGAGTGAAGACCGGGCGTTGTTTATCACAGGTACGAGAGGAAGTGGAAAGACGGCCCTTTTAGAGCAGTTTTCAATCAAAGCTACATCGAGAAAGAGGATGGTCATAGATCTGGGACCAGAGAATACCATTGCTCAACTTATTCATGAGCTGGCAGGATATGATGAAATCACGAAAACGGTTAGTCCACAGGCGAATGTAAGTGTGATGGGAATCGGTGGAGGAGTGACCGCCGGATCGGTATCAAAAAAGGAGCATCTGGGGAGAGAAAGTCTTCAGTCTATCCTGCTTGAAGTCTGCTCAAACGCTAAGAATGGTATTCTTGTTACTGTTGATGAGGTACAGAAAGTACCGATAGAGGATGTATCAACACTCTGTAACGCCTTTCAAATGGTATCGAGAAAGGGATGTGATATCATATTGGCGGTAGCAGGTCTCCCGTATGCCTATAACAGGATAATAAAACATGAGGGTTGCACTTATCTTAGACGAGCAACGCACGTAGAGCTTGGTTTGTTTACTTGGGAAGAAGCAAATGAAGCTTTTAAAAAGACATTTTCGACAATTAAAGGATTGACCGTAGATAAGTCTGTGATTGAAAGAATAAATCATGCCAGCTATGGACATCCGTATTTGATGCAGCTTCTGGGGTATCACCTTATTCTTCAGGTGAATGATCATGATCATGGAAAAAAACATAGCGTTACGGATGATGAAATGGAGAAAGCTATCTCAGATGCCACATTTGCATACGAGCAACGGGCGTTGAAACCCTTGTTGGAGGAATTACCAAGCACTGAAAAAGGTTACATTACAAAGATGTCAGAATGCCTTGACGATGATCGTCTTGCCGCTACTTCAGATATCGCACATAAACTCGGAACAACTCAAAACAAGCTCAGCAAGACTAGAGCGTATCTTCTGGATAACGGAATCATAGCGGCGCCTGAACGCGGTAAGGTTATGTTTTGTATTCCGTATCTTGCTGATTATGTTAAAAAGGATGAACACATTGCAGATGTAGTTGAAATAGCCAGGCAAAGGAGAGTTTGAGTTCTAATCTTTGGTGACTTTTTATACTAAATAATGTATTATATTAGCGTTGTTTACTGAATTTTTACAGAAGGAGCAAAATACAATGAAGCTTGACAAAATGGTGGGAGATCGTTTCAAGGAAAAACCGACTGACTGTGTGATCGACAGTCATGCGCTGATGATGCGCGGCGGTTATATGAAGGATATAGCAAAGGGTATCTACTCGCAGTATCCGCCTCTCAAAAGGATATGCCAGAAGATAGAGCACATCATCCGTGAGGAGATGGATGCTATAGACGGACAGGAGGTACTTTTCCCGGTAGTTATGTCATCAGGCATCTGGGAGGAGTCAGGAAGATATGAGAGTATCGGTTCTGAGATGCTCAGATTCACCGATCGTAACGGATCAAAGATGCTTCTCGGCATGACACACGAGGAAGCGGCCGTACATCTCGTAAGAGACTATGCAAACAGCTATCAGAACTATCCGTTCATGATCTATCAGATTCAGACAAAGTTCCGTGACGAGGCCAGACCTCGCGCAGGACTTATCCGCGTGCGCGAGTTTACCATGAAGGATGCATACTCATTCCACACCTCGCAGGAGGATCTCGAGGAGTACTATGAGGTGGTATACGAGGCATACAACCGGATCTTTGCGAGAGCGGGAGTGCCTGAGGTCATCACCGTGAAGTCGGATTCCGGAATGATGGGCGGAAGTATCGCTCATGAGTACATGCTCCTTACACCGGTAGGAGAGGACTCGCTTGCAATCTGCGGGAACGATGACTGTGACTATAGAGCGAATATGGAAGCTGCTGAGTCTATCATTAAAAATGAGAAAAATGGTCCGGACGAGCCTCTTACCAAGGTTCACACACCGGGTAAGCAGACGATCGAGGATGTCTGCGAGTTTTTAAAAACACCGATTGAGCAGTCTTGCAAGGCGGTAATGTATCAGAAAAATATGGACGACGAATATGTCGTAGTGTTCCTTCGCGGTGATCTCGATGTAAACGAGACCAAGCTTACTAACTACCTCGGCGAGGATGTACATCCGGCAGAGGTTACACCGGAAAGCGGACTTCACGCAGGTTATACCGGTCCGGTTAATCTGACGATCTCGGGTAAGCCGACAGTGATCTATGACAAGTCGCTTCAGGGAACGAACAATCTTTCATGCGGAGCAAACGAGGATGAGTATCACTACACCGGTCTTTGCATGGAGCGTGATATCCCGGATGCCGAGTATGTGGATGTGGCAAAGATCACAGAGGGCGGTATCTGTCCGAAGTGCGGCAAGCCGATGATAAAGATCTCAAGAGGTATCGAGGTCGGAAACATCTTCCAGCTCGGAACCAAATATACGAAGTCTATGAATATGACATATCTTGATGCGGATGGTCAGACTCAGACACCTATCATGGGATGCTATGGTATCGGTGTCGGCCGCCTCGCGGCTTCCGTCTGCGAGGCTCATCACGATGAGTACGGCCCGATCTGGCCTATCACGATCGCTCCGTGGCAGGTACACTTATGCGCACTCAGGGTCGATGATGAGGCTACGCGCAAGTTCGCTGATAATCTTTACGATGAGCTTCAGAAAAATGGCGTCGAGGTCATCTATGATGATCGTAAGGCGCGCCCGGGAGTTATGTTCTCTGACGCGGATCTCCTCGGAGTACCGATCCGTCTCGTAGTCAGCCCGCGTAATCTCGGCGAATCCGTCGTTGAGCTGTCTACGCGTGACAAGTCGATCGAGGAGAAAGTCCCGATGGATGACGTCATTGGTCGCGTTAAGGAACTTATAAAAGATCTAACAGATAAGATTCTTCAGAAATAATAATAGAGCCATTTGAAATACACATATAATGGATTATAATTAGAGCATTTGAATATATATCTGCGAGGACGCGCTTGCGCTTTTTTATCATACGTCACGTTGCATGCGTGTAAAAGACACACGCTACGCAACGACGTATGATAGACATTCCTCGCAGTGATATATAATTCAAATGCTCTTTTTTAGTTGCTATAACTAATCGTATTTCAAATGGCTCATTTTGTTTGGCAAAGACAGGTCAAAATGCGGATAAACTAATAGGAGTCGAACTGAGAAATATGTAACTGCGAGCGATGTGTCATGAGCGTCGGTGCGTAGGCTTGGTATTTTCAAGCCATGCACCGCTACGCTCATGAAAAAAGCGCAAGCGTGCGCTCGCAGACATATACTCAGTTCGACTCCGTTATTTTGTACCTATCACCTGTCCTTGCAGAAGTCTTGTTTCCATACCGTTTTTCGTATTGCTCAGCAGGTCCTCGCGCGGCGTGACCGCACCGGGCTCGGTGATGACGATGATCGTCGAGCCGCCGTACTCAAAGAAGCCCTTTTCCTCGCCCTTTACGGCAAAGCAGGATTCCTTGTGGTTTACGATCTTTCCGACGAGCAGCGCTCCGACCTCCATCTGAAGGACGTCGCCGAACTCCTCGGTATGTAAAAGAGTATACTCTCGCGTATTTTCTTTGTAGATCGGGAGATAATCATTTGCTACGGGATTGACCGTATGGAAGCTTCCCTCGATACGATACTGCTTTGACTGGCGTCCCGAAGCCGCATATACATAGCGGTGATAGTCTGAGACTGTCAGGCGGAGTACGTAGAGGTAACCGCCCTGAAACTTGTCGGCAAGCTTTCTCGAATGAAGCAGGGAGCGAAGAGTATACTCGGTGTGCTTTATCGAGAAGTTGGAGTTTTTCATGATCGGATAGACGCTTGCTCTGCAGTCGCATGGGCTGATCAAAGCGTTTTCGCTGGAATCAATGGGGCGAGCGCCCTCTGTTACTTTTCTTGTAAAAAAGTCGTTAAACGACAGATATTTTCTTTTAGGAAAGTCAGTCATATCGATGTTCTCGTGTTTTATAAACCAGTTGACGATATGACGTGAAGCATAGGTAGACAAAAGCTTCCCGGACAGCTTTGAGATACCGGGCTGTACGAGAGGCTTTAGTATCATTCGTCCTATTTTGTTTGTATAAAGAAAGGTCAGAAGACGGTCCTGTCCGGTCTCCTCTACGATCTTTTTACCGTCTAAATCTATGTAGTCCATTATTCACCTCATTCGGCCACTGCGCGGCCTTTTTTCTATCACCTCATCCGTCCGCTTTGCAGCCGTTTTTTTACCAAAAAATCTTTAAAACGCGCAACATAACGACCGTGACAAACAGCATCATTACTGCGATACCGGCATTTCCCGGCTTTTTGATGCGTATATCAAACACATAGAAAAATGCCGTGAGAAGCATGCTGATGCCCAGTATCAGAACAAATATCTCGCGTTTTACGTACGGCTCAAAAAGATAGATAACCGGGAAAATGATCGTGATAGTAGTGATCGGAAGTCCTCTGAAATACTTCGGTCCTTCGGTCGGTGGTTCTTTTTTCTTTAACTCCTCCATCACGTTGAAGTAAGCAAGTCTTATCGCGCCGCAGATGACAAAGATGATCTCCACTGCGATCCCCCACGGGCGCTGAAGTCCCATATTGTAGGCGATAACAGCAGGAGTGACACCGAAGCAGACCATATCGCACAGTGAATCGATCTGAACACCGAAGATGATCTGTTCCTCCGTCCTGTTTTTCATGGCACGCGCGATCTTTCCGTCAAAGGTGTCGCAGGCACCGGCCAAAGCGAGGCACAGGATGGCGTATTCAAAGTAGTCGTTGAAAGAAAAGACCATGCCTGTTATCGCAAGTGCGACTCCGAGATAAGTAACGATCACGGAATGATTATAAACTCCGATCATAGTATATGGATACCTCCTTTTTGAAAACGATAGAAAACATTAATTGCGTATTTTGTCCTTTGATGCTCTGGTGCGGTCAGGATGCCTGAACAGGATTTTCGGTTTCGGATCCTCAGGTGCTCGCACGGTAAGGTGCGTGATGACCGCGATGACTGCACTGACGATCACAAGCACGTAGTAGCTGAAACCACGACTGACCATCATTGATGCAACAGCTGCTGTACTTCCCCCGAATATGGGAGAGAAGATAAGCAGATAAAGTCTTTCGCTGATGCCCATTCCGCCGGGAAGCGGGAGCATATCGACCGCGATGGAGACGATCGCCTGTAAAAGAGTGATCGTGATCGCGTCCTTTTCTGAGTTTCCCATCGCCAGGTAAACTATATAGGTGATGAAAAACAAAAAGAATCTCTGTAAAAATGTTATGAGCGTAGTGTTGAACACCGCAACCTTGTTTGCCTTCAGGTATGCAGATGCATGTTTGTATTTTTCCATAGACCGTTCGAGACGCTCGGAGCGGTTATTTTTCTCCTTCATAATGTGAAGCTTTTTGAGAAGAGCATAGCCTTTTGTGATCCCGAACTTGGCAGTGTTCGGCATGAACACAAGTATACTCATAATAGCCACGCAAACGACATTCAGCACGATTCCTACATAGAGGAAAAATACCACCTCGCCGTCAATCGTAGCCAAAAGCCCCTGACCGAAAGCAACGAGTCCGAGACCGATCGCGACAAGCACGAACTTGTACTCTATGGTGACGACCATAAGAATAATAGTGGCCGTCGGGATGTCGATGTTTTGCCTTTGCATATAAAAAATCTGCATAGGTTGGCCGCCGCTCGCTGAAGGAGTGATGCAGCTATAGAAAAATCCCACGAAGGAATATCTTATACAGTTTAAAAGCGGAACCTTGATGTTTACCGTACTCATCAGATATTTAATGATAACTGATTCGCTGCAAACAAAGAAGATCACAAGTATAAAACAAACCAGCATAAATATCGGTGCGATATCGGAAACGAGCTTGAAAATCTTCCCGATGTCCTGGTCCTTGAATATAAGCCAGATGGTCAGGACGAGCAGCGCGAGAAGAAAGCCCACGTTGAAAAGATTTTTATAAAGATTATTCTTTTTCTTTTGTGTCTCCAAAGTATCCTCCAAGCTGCATCAATTCAGTTTAGCACCGGGCACGAGTTTTCTTACTATCTTCGAATACCATCGCGTTAGGAATATCGGGAATCTGATCTTTCCGGCGATGAAATAGCAGATCTCCGCAAGCAGTATTGCCGATACCATATCAAGTATATAGTGTTGCTTCAAAAACTGTGTTGAGGCCATGATCAGAAGTGCCGAAGCGCATGAAAAGACCTTTACCGCAAGCTTGACATTTTTCTCGGCACGTATGCCTATAAAGCAAAGCCAGCTTACCAAACAGTGGATAGACGGGAACAGATTTGTCGGCTCGTCTATCGTGTATAAGAATCGTGTAAGGTCGTCTGAAAGCGTATCTCCCAGAATCTCGGGCCTTGTGTTGGTCGTCGGGAAAAATATAAAGAACAGCATACACACGATCCTGCTCATGATATCCGCGGTCACGAATCTGAATACGTCTATGGATCTGTCGCGGTGGACCTTGGCGATGTAGCAATAACTCAGGGCCCAGAAAACGTAGCAGTAGCCCAGATATATAAAGATCCAACCTGTTACGACAGGGATCCTTTCGTCGATCGGAAGTGTGAGGTCATAGTGAGGGAGCCCTCCGCAAAGGGCCATGGTAAGCCAATAAATGGCGCAGTTGAAGATAAAACAAAGAACGAGCGGTGCTATCGCCCACAGTGGAACTACAGGATCCACAAATCTCTTCAAAAACTTTACCATCACTCTCTCCTTAAAAATATGCTGATTTACACACATACGAAACTAGTATATCATATTAAAAGGTTTTTGGCAATTATTCTTGATAATATTTTTGAAATGTGGTAAAGTAGATGTATTGTTTGGAAAGGAAGGAAGAAAAATGGGTGCATTTGATATATTGGTCGCTTTAGTCCTGGGTATCGTTGAGGGTATCACCGAGTGGCTCCCGGTCAGCTCTACGGGGCACATGATCTTAGTCAACCAGTTTATGGCTTTCTCGGATGAGGAGTTTCAGTCGATGTTCCTTGTCGTGGTTCAGCTTGGGGCTATCATGGCAGTTGTGATCCTTTTCTGGTCGAAGCTGTGGCCGTTCAGATTTGTAAAAAGGGCCAGAGGCGAGAGCGTTATCAAGGGTGATGTATTTTTGCTCTGGGTAAAGATCGCAGTAGCGAGCATCCCGGCTGCGATCATCGGATTTACGATCGATGATATGATCGATGAGCTTTTCTACAACGCATTTGTTGTGGCGGGGGCTTTGATCATTTACGGTGTTTTGTTTATTATCGTTGAAATGTGGAATAAAGGGAGAAATCCCGTTATGAAGACAGTTGCTGATATCGGATTTTCATCAGCGATAATTATCGGTATTTTCCAGGTTTTGGCAGCGGTCGTACCGGGTACGTCGCGATCAGGCGCAACGATCATAGGAGCGCTGCTTTTAGGAATATCGAGAAGTGCGGCAGCGGAGTTTACGTTCTATCTGGCTGTCCCGGTCATGTTTGGAGCGAGTCTTTTGAAGGTGGTTAAGCATGGGCTTCATTTCGACATGATGGGGTATATTACGCTGGGTGTCGGGATGATCGTCGCCTTTGTGGTGTCGCTGTTTGTGATCAAGTTTATGATGAATTATATCAGAAAGCATGATTTCAAGGTGTTTGGTGTCTATAGGATCATACTTGGAATCGCCGTGCTGCTTTACTTCTTCCTGACGGGAGCAGCGGTGGCATAACAGCGCAGTATTATAAGGCTATTTGAATGTATAGCTGCGAGAGTAGGATTATTAAGGCTATTTGAATATATATCTGCGAGGGCGAATTTATTAGGTCATTTGAATATATAGATGCGAGAGTAGGATTAATAAGGCAATTTGAATATATATCTGCGAGGGCGCGCTTTCGCTTTTTTATCATACGTCACGTTGCATGCGTGTAAAAAACACACGCTACGCAACGACGTATGATAGACATCCCTCGCAGTGATATATATTTCAAATTGCCTTTTGATTGACTCTGGCAATAATATTTATTCTTTAAATGGCTTTTTGATTGGCACAGACAGATAATAGAGAAAACGGCCTTTTAAAACGCCTTTTTGATCAGCAAAGACAGATGAATGGAAAGGGCCTTTTAGTTACTTGCCTGTTTATGACGCCACTGCTTCGGCGGGAAGAAGTGGAGCAGGCACGGCGATTGTGGGCGTATAGTTAGTTTATTTACCGACGGCTTTGCGAGCAAGCATGTCGGCGTGGTCATTCCACTCATCGCCGGAGTGACCTTCGACCTTGACAAAATCTATGTTTAGGCCGGAAAGGCGCATCTCCTGATAGTATTCTTTATATATACGTGTACCCTCTTTTTTTGTCTTCCAAGCACCGGTACACCAATCTGCAATTCCCTGATAATCATGATATATAAC
>ONKC01000069.1 GCA_900318295.1 uncultured Eubacteriales bacterium | reverse complement strand
AGCCTTCCGTCCAAGTACGGGATCGGCTGCTTTGATCAGGCCGCATATGATTTTATCGATTGCCTTAAAAAAGCAGGGCAGTCTTTTTGGCAGGTTCTCCCGATGGGACCTACCGGCTTCGGCGACTCTCCGTATCAATCATTTTCAACCTTTGCGGGCAATCCTTATTTCATCTCCTTATCCGAGCTTATGAAGGACGGATTTCTGACGAGAAAGGATATCGAGGACGGCTCCGAAGGTCTCGGACATCAGTCCATACGTTATGATCTTATCTATAAAAAAAGATTTTCTCTTTTAAAAAAGGCTTTCGCATCAAGCGGAGTCGAAACAGATCCCGATTACAACAACTTTGTTCAGGAAAACTCCGATTGGCTTTGTGACTATGCCCTGTTTATGGCGATAAAGGACAGCGTGGGCGGGATAAGCTTCCTCGAATGGGACGACGATATCAGAAACCGCGATCCCGAAGCTATGGTTACCTACAGAAACAAACTGATGAATGATGTTATCTTTTATCAGTTCTTACAGTATGAATTTTTCAAGCAATGGAAATCGATCAAGGCCTACGCAAACGAGCGCGGTATAGAGATCATCGGAGACATACCGATCTACGTAGCTTTGGACAGCGCCGATACCTGGGCTCATCCCGAGCTTTTTGATTTCGATGAGAGCGGCAACCCCATACGTGTGGCCGGCTGCCCTCCGGATTCTTTTTCTGCGGACGGACAGCTCTGGGGCAACCCACTTTACAGATGGGATGTACACCGCGACACCGGATACGAATGGTGGACAAACAGGATCCGCCACGTATACGAATGGTACGACATCGTAAGGATAGATCATTTCAGAGGCTTTGACGAATACTACGCCGTCCCGTACGGCGAAAAGACCGCCAAGAACGGAGAATGGCTTCCGGGCCCCGGGCTCGACCTTTTCAGAGCCATCAAAAGAGAACTAGGAGATATCAAGGTTATCGCCGAGGACCTCGGATTCCTTACCGACTCGGTAAAAACCATGCTATCCGACTCCGGCTTCCCGGGAATGAAGGTACTTCAGTTCGCATTTAATTCATCAGAGGACAGTGATTATCTTCCTCACAGATACGACAGAAACTCCGTGGTCTACACAGGAACACATGATAACGAGACCACTTGCAGCTGGTGGAGATCGCTTTCTCCCACCGATAAAAATGTCGCGCTTCGCTACCTCGGTGCATCGCGCTTCACATCAAGAAAAAAACTCACCTGGCGACTGATAGAGCTTGCCGAGATGAGCGTCGCCGATATGTGCATCATCCCGATGCAGGACTTCTTATGTCTCGGACATTGCGCCCGCATCAACACGCCGTCCACCATCGGTTCAAACTGGCTGTGGCGTATGAAAGCAGATGCCTTTACCGACAAGCTTGCGGCAAGGATCAAGGCGATGACAAAGCTATACGGAAGACTTGATACAAAAAATGATCCGTCATAAACCGACGGATCATTTTTAATTGCTTTATTTATCGGAAAGCAGCGATTCACTTACGTCTACATCATACTGCTTTGACCATTCCTCATAGGATTTCTGAAAGGCAGCTATCTGTTTTTGCGTCACTACTTCATTTCTGTATTCCGTGTTTATCTCATCGTTCGGCTTTTCTACAACCATAACGATATAGAAACCGTCCTCTTCCTCAACGACAGGCGACACGACGTTATTTTTCATGGACATCACCTGCATCCACAGATTCTTTCTCTCATCCAAAGAACCGATGATCGTCTCGACCTCATCGAGATCACTTTCCTGACGGGCATATGCATAAAAGCTTTTGTTTGACGATGCTATCTTTTGCTGAAGCTTCTCCGTATCCTGTCTCACCTGATCCTTATTATCCCCTGCTTTCTTGTAAAGAAGCAATACCTTGTAAGCACTGCTCTTTCCTACTTCACCGATAACCTCAGGCGTTCCGGTGGTTACCGTATACACCTTTTCAGCGAGACGATTTTCTTCAAATATGGTCATCATCTGCTGGACGTCTATCATGTTTTCGGTTTTCGTTTTGTCATCAAGACTCTCACAGAGCTTTTTGGCGTTGTAGTCTGCATCCTCTTTCTCATCAGCCTCCAGCTCGATTCCCTGTCTGTGCGCCACCTTGCAGATAACCTTTACCTGGATTATCATCCTTAAGACATCCTCGATGGCTTCCTGTCCGATAGTCTTATCACTTCCTGCTGACTGCTTCCATACCTGATCGCCCAAAAGCTCATCGTACTGATTTTTCATAAAATAATAGTACATCTTGTACTCTCTGTACGATACCGGCGTCTGACCCACGGCGATGACTGTGGAGTTCTCACTCATCGTACCATCCTCGACCTTTACCACACGCTCATGCTCCTGGTCCGCGTCGGTCTTTTGCTGCTCCTGTGACTCCGTCTGCTCCGACTCCGGAGCATCATTTTCTCCGCATGCAGTGATATTCGTCACCATAAAGAGTAATATCAGAACAGAAATAAGTGTTCTGACTTTCCTTTTCATCCTCATCATGATATAGTAATCCTCTCTTTTTTATATTAATCTTCTGTTATTTGTTCTAATTGCTCTATAATCCACTCAGCTTCACTTATAGCATTCCCATCCATCCTGCAGTGGAAGTACGGATCAAGCTTTACCTCTTTTCCCTGTCTTAACACGGTGCGTTCGGGTTCAAAAAGAAGCTTTCCCTTTGATGCTTTTATAAGCGGAGGAATCTTCATCGGGTCAAGCTTGGCCTCCGGATATATGACTGCCTTTATCTCGTCACCGTCTTCCTCTAAGCTGGTCACAAAAACCTTGTGCGCTCTTGCCTTGATAAGAACGATCGACAGAAGGTTTTCGACACTCTTCGGAAGCTCACCGAAACGATCCGTGAGCTCATCCGTCATATCCGCAGCCTCTTCCTTTGTCTCGACCTCGGCAATCCTTTTATACACATCGAGCTTCTGGAACTCATTCTTAATATACCCTACCGGAATGAATGCGTCAACCTTTATCTCGATCGATGTCTCATAATCCTCCACGGGCAGACTCTCTCCTTTGAGGCGCCTGACCGCTTTTTCGAGCATTTTGCAGTACATATCATAACCCACAGACTGCATGTGCCCCGATTGGCTGGCTCCGAGAAGATTTCCGGCTCCTCTTAGCTCCAAATCTCTCATCGAGATACGGAAACCCGATCCAAGCTCAGTAAACTCCCTGATAGCAGCAAGCCTTTTTTCGGCAACCTCCTTCAAAAGCTTATCTCTTCTGTACATCAAAAATGCATAGGCACCGCGACCGCTCCTGCCTACTCTGCCCCTAAGCTGATAAAGCTGTGAGAGTCCGAGCCTGTCGGCATCCTCAACAATAATGGTATTTACATTCGGTATATCCAGGCCGCTCTCCACGATCGTGGTCGCAACCAAAACGTCGATATCTCCCTCGATAAACCGATACATCGTATCCTCGAGCTCTCTCTCAGACATCTGTCCGTGTGCAAAGCCTACACTCGCCTCCGGGACAAGCTTTTGAATGCTTCCCGTGATGTATTCGATATTGTTTACTCTGTTATAAATATAGTAGATTTGTCCGCCTCGACCAAGCTCTCTGATTATCGCCTCACGGACGATCTCATCGCTTCTCTCCATGACGAAGGTCTGGATCGGCATGCGATCCTCCGGCGGCTCGGCGAGCACGCTCATATCCCTTATGCCCACCAGACTCATATGCAGAGTCCTCGGTATCGGAGTCGCGGTGAGCGTCAGAACATCCACCGTATCCTTTAAAAGCTTCAGTTTTTCTTTATGCTTAACTCCGAAACGCTGCTCCTCATCTATCACAAGCAGGCCCAGATTTTTAAACTCCACACTCTTACCCAAAAGCTTGTGCGTCCCGATGACCACATCCACGGTACCTTTTTTCAGGCCGGCGATAGTGGCTCTTTGCTCGGCAGGCGTACGGAGTCTGCAAAGTAGCTCTACATTTACTCCGAACTTCTTCATTCTCTCTAAAAATGTCGAGTAGTGCTGGCTGGCAAGTATGGTTGTCGGTACCAAAACAGCTACCTGCTTCGAATCCATAACCGCTTTAAATGCCGCTCTTATCGCTATCTCTGTCTTGCCGAAGCCGACATCTCCGCAGATAAGTCGATCCATGATCTTGTCGCTTTCCATATCTGCCTTGACATCTTCGATGGCTCGCAGCTGATCCTCTGTCTCCTCGTACGGGAACATCTCCTCAAACTCCCGCTGCCATACTGTATCAACCTCGAAAGCATATCCCCTGTTTTCTCTGCGCTTCGCGTACAGTTCCACAAGCTCCTCGGCGATCTCCTCGACTGCTTTTTTTACCCTCGATTTGGTCTTTTTCCACTCACTTGTCCCGAGTTTGTTGATCTTGGGCGGCTTTGCATCGGCAGCTGCGTATTTTTGCAAAAGCTCCAACGATGTCGCCGGCACATACAGTGTACTTCCGGCAGCATACTGCACTTTAAGATAATCCTTGGTCGTCTGACCGGACTCTATTTTTTCGATACCCTGATATATTCCCAAACCGTGCGCTTCATGAACCACATAATCACCGATCTTCAGATCGTTGAAGGTATGGATTGACGCACCGTCATAACGTTTCTTTCTTTTTTTTCGACGCTTGGCTCCGAAAATATCACTTTCCGAAAGCACTACGAATCTAAGCTCAGGATACTCAAAGCCTCTTCTTAAGTTTCCCTTCGACACCATCACCTCACCCGGCAGAAGCTCATGCTGCATCGTGGGGTCATAAAATGAAACGATGTCATAGTCAGCGAGATTCTCAACAAGCCTTTTTCCTCTGGTCTGCGATGCTGTCAGGATCAGCACGCGATACTTTCCTTTCACATATCGCTTTAAATCATTCGTCAGCATCGAAACATCGCCGTTGTATGCGCTTCCTCCCTGTATATGCAGATGAAAGGTATGCTTCACATCAAAAGCCTTCTCGCTGTGATCAAGCGAAGACATAAGAAGCGTTTTATAACCACGAAGCTTTCCGAGGGCCTCCTTTGCAGGATACAAAATCTGTGCCTGCTTTGAAAGAATATAACCCTGTTCGAGCCTCATCTTCATCGCTTCGACAAACTCCTCCTCGACAGCCTTCGCTCTTTGTCTCACTCTGGATGGTTCATCGATAAAAACTATGGTATCAAGTTCCTTGAAATAATCAAAAAAAGATACCGGCTCCTCTTCTGAAAAATATCTGATATAGCTCTCGAGATTTACCATCCCGTGATAGGCTTCATAAGCATCCAAAAAGGACTCGATAGTCTGGAATAGTCTTGACGCTGCTTCGGTCTTTCCTTCTTTTTTAAACTTTTCAATCCTTTTATCACTCTCTTTTTTTATCTGTTCGATACCATTTTTAAGCACGGTAGCAGAGAGCATCATTTCCGATGCCGGAGTGATACTTATCTCATCGCAGGATTCTATCGATCTCTGACTTTCTACGTCCATACTCTTTATCGAGTCGATCTCATCATCCCAAAGGTCGATCCTGTATGCGACCTCCTCCGTCTCCGGATAGATGTCAATTATTCCGCCTCTTACACAAAACTCTCCCTCGTTTTCTACCTGATCCGAGTTTTCATAACCCATCTCGGAAAGGAGTTCTGAAAAAGCAGTCAGATCAAGCTTATCTCCGACCTTGAGTCTGACTTCGTATTTTTTATAATAAGTGTACGGAAGGCATGCATCCATCCCACCGTCTACGGTAGTCACTATCGTCGCCGGAATCCCGGTCTGGAGTCGCCTGATCACCGCAAGTCTTTCCTGAGTGATAGCCTGTCCGTGTACATCGGCACTGAAAAAAATAAGATCCTTCGCAGGATAATACATCACATCGTGATCATACATGCGAAGATCTTCAATCAGCTCTGCGGCGCGGATCTCATCATGAGTTATGACAAGACGATAATCGCACTTGCCGATAAAAGCGCCGATAAGCTGTGCTTTTTGCGTATCAGAACAACCGGTCATTGCGACCGGTGTGTCGCCTCGCCTGATCGCTGTCTCGCAACCGACGAAGTCTTCTATTTCTCTCAATGGTGCCAGTATCGTTTCCATTAGTTTATGTTTTCCTTGTTCCGGGAGGAGCGCTGATGTTTGATTTTTGTTTTGACTCGCACTTAACAGTGCTCTCAAAACAAAAACAAACGCCGCTCCTCCCTACTATACGTAAATACATTTTTCTTTTTATGCATCGAGATGCCTGTTATATAGCACTGAGAAAACAGGCCATCAAAAGTGTCTCCTCACTCGATATATTCCCCGTTTACCCGGTTCATGGCGGCATCGATCGAGTCGGTAACATAGGAGACTACCGCCTCATTACATAATGCGAAGATATCCCGAATCTTCGCATCGTCCTCACGGGAAAATCTCCCGAGAACATGACCGACCAGGTCGCCCCCGTCACGGTCGCCCACACCGATACGAAGTCTTGCGAATGCTTCACTTCCAAGATGTGAAATAATGCTTTTGAGTCCGTTATGTCCACCCGCCGAGCCTTTTGCTCTGACACGAACTCTGCCAACGTCAAGATTTATATCATCACATATTATCAATATGTCGTCATCATCAATCTTATAGTAATCCTTCAAAGCACGAACGCTTCTTCCGCTCTCATTCATATAGGTTTGAGGCTGAACTAAAAGAACGGTCTTCCCCTCGATATTACCTTTTCCGGTGAGGGCAAAACCTTCCTTATTTGATAGTCTTATATCATATTTATCACATAAATAAGTGATCATATCAAATCCGATATTATGTCTTGTTGCGGCATATTTTGTGCCGGGGTTGCCAAGCCCCACTATCATAAACATGTGTGTAAATACTTCCCTTCATAAATAGATAAACTACCCGGTCAGCCTCCAACCTGACCGGGTAGCAAGATTACTTTTTATGCCTCTTCTGTTGTCGTATCACCATCAACCTCGGGCGCTCTCGCCTGTTCCTCCTTATAAACCTCCAGGATTTTATTCTCCAGACTACTTCTCATCTCACTGTTTATCGGATGAGCTATATCCCGATATTCGCCATCAGGTGTTCTTTTACTTGGCATGGCTATAAATAACCCCTTTTCACCCTCGATGACCTTTATATCGTGAACTACGAAACAATCATCAAACGTGACCGATACGACGGCTTTCATTTTGGATTCTTTTTGTACCATACGAATCCGTGTGTCCGTAATCTGCAATGTGAATCACCCCTTCTTTCGATTAACCATTACAGCACGTAGCGATCATTTTTCTCCAGGATAATACTTATGTTGTCCGGAGTGCCTGTGTAGTTGGCGTTGGCGCTAATTGTGTCATGGCTTTCAACTATGCAGTTTTCGATGTAAGCATTGTCCCCAATATACACATCATTTAATATGATGGAATTGCGGATCACTGAATTGTTTCCTACATAAACTTCCTTGAACAGTAAGGAATTCGATACCTCTCCGTTAATGATACAACCACTGGCAATCAAGCTGTTCTTCACGTTTGAACCGGCGTTGAACTTCGCCGGCGGAAGGTCGTCGATCTTCGACATTACTGCCGGGTATTCATTGAAGAAATAACGACGAATGTCCTTGTTCAAAAAGTCCATATTCGTCTTGTAGTAGGAATCCACTGTTGTTATGTTGCTCCAGTAAGAATCCATCGGGTATGAGTATATTTTTTTCAATCCCTTATAGCGGATAAAAATATCCTTCACCAAATCAAATCCGTCTTCTGCTCCCGCGCGCTCGATCATCTCGATCAGCTGGCGGCGACGTACTACATAAATACCCGTGGATACAAGAGTCTTGGATGTCACCAGAGGCTTCTCCTCAAACTCGGTGATCATCCCACTCGGGTCAACCGAAACAACACCGAAGCGGCTGGGATCATCCACTTCGCCCAAGTCCTTTGTTACAATAGTGATGTCCGCGTTTTTCTCGATGTGATACTCAAGTAACTTGTTCATATCCATCTTGTACACGCAGTCTCCGTTCGCAATGATCACATAGGGCTCGTGTGAGGTCTTAAGGAAGTCCACGTTCTGCGCGATCGCGTCCGCCGTACCTCTGTACCAATAGTTATTTCCCTGTGTCTGCGTCGGTGTGAAGACAAAAAGTCCTCCCTGCTTACGACCGAAGTCCCACCACTTGGACGAATTCAAGTGCTCTGTAAGAGACTTCGAGTTGTACTGTGTAATCACGGCCACCTTGTTGATGTGCGAGTTCGACATGCTGCTCAAAGCAAAGTCGATACTACGGTACGCTCCTGCAATGGGTAGCGCCGCAGCGGCTCTGTTTCTCGTAAGCTCCTTCATACGGCTGGAGTTTCCTCCCGCCAATATAATACCTATCGCTCTCATAACATGTCACCTGCCTTTATCATAGTCTCGCCCCCGGCCAATACATTTCCGGGATAATCCTCTGCTGTAGTTTTTCCTGATATAGCAGTATTTTTGCCGATCGAAATACCATTCGGAATCGTGGTATTCTCACCGACTGTGACAAGGTCGAAAGCATAAACATCAGGTTTGAGCTTATTCGTTACGCCTTCCTCGCCTGCGCCCAAGACGCATTTTTCTCCGATCGAGGTGTTCTCCGACACGATAGCCCGGTCAAGTACCGTATCCTTGCCAATAACTACGGAATTCATAATGATCGAATCACGTACTATGGCACCTTCTTCTATTATCACGTCGGAACCTATCACGGAGTTGTGAACCTCTCCGTAGATCTCGCAACCATCACCTATGATCGCTCGATCAACAACGGCATCTTCCGCAATGAACTGTGGTCTGAGCCACTCGTTGCGGGTGTAGATCTTCCAGAATTCTTCGTAAAGATTGAATACCGGAATCAAGTCAATAAGTTCCATGTTGGACTCCCAATATGAACCCAACGTACCTACATCCTTCCAATAGCCGTTAAACTCATATGAAAAGATGCGGTCTCCCCTGTCCTTACAATACGGAAGGATATGCTTACCGAAATCACATCCCGGCTGATCCTTTAATCGGATCAAAGCTTCCTTCAGCACCGGCCAGGAGAAGATATAGATACCCATCGAAATCAGGTTGCTTCGCGGGTGCTCCGGCTTCTCCTCGAACTCGAGTACTCGGTGCGAGTCATCTGTGATACATACGCCGAAACGACTCGCCTCTTCGATAGGTACAGGAATAGTAGCCATTGTGACGTCAGCGTTGTTTGCCTTGTGGAAGTCAAGCATCACCTGATAATCCATCTTGTAGATATGATCTCCGCCGAGTATCAGAACATATTCCGGATTATAATACTCCATATAATTTAAGTTCTGAAAAATAGCGTTCGCCGTACCCGTATACCATTCGCTGTTTTGACTCTTCTCATAAGGCGGCAGGATCGACACACCTCCGACATTTCGATCCAGGTCCCACGGGATACCGATCCCGATGTGAGTATTCAGCTTCAATGGTTGATACTGAGTCAGTACGCCTACCGTATCAACTCCCGAGTTGATACAGTTACTCAGCGGGAAATCGATGATACGATACTTCCCTCCAAAAGCAACAGCAGGCTTTGCCACATTCGCGGTCAGAACACCGAGTCTCGATCCCTGTCCGCCAGCCAAAAGCATGGCTATCATTTCTTTTTTAATCATCTGATCACCCCTGTTGTAAAATAGTGACTTTATTATAACACATATTTTTACAAATGTGAATATTTTTTACAAAAAATTTTTTAGAATTTTTGCATTTTTGTTAAATATGCACAATTAAAATCCGCTCTTGTTTTTTTTGCAAAGACTTGTTACAATATTTTATATAGATATGGAGTCTTTGCTCAGATCGAAGCACACCATATTGTAAACGGAGGATATAAAAATGTTCACAATCGATTTCAAGAAAACGCTCGACAATGCACATCCTTTGCACATCCACTTCATCGGGATCGGTGGGATAAGCATGAGCGGCTTCGCCGAGCTCCTGCACTCGATGGGTTTTGAGATCTCCGGTTCCGACCGCACCAAAAGTCCCATCACCGAGCATCTGGAGAGTCTCGGGATGAATATAGCCTACTCGCAGGTTGCCGAGAATATAACTGATGACATCGATGTTGTCGTATATACCGCGGCGATCCACCCGGACAATCCGGAGTATGCCGAGTGCGTCAGAAGAAGCATCCCCATGATGGAAAGAGCGGAGATGGTCGGACAGGTAATGAAAAATTATCAGACCGCGGTAGCTATCGCCGGCACTCACGGAAAGAC
>ONKC01000106.1 GCA_900318295.1 uncultured Eubacteriales bacterium | reverse complement strand
CTTCCCGGTATCATCAGCGACAGTTCTGCCGTCCCATATCCGACCACTCTGTAAACCAACCTCAGCCTCCCGGCATCTTTATCAATCTCACAGATACTTATGGGCCTGGGCATCAGGTGTCCCCCATCATGACAATAAAGCGAGACAAATTGCCCCGCTTTCGCTTCCTTACTTATTTCCTTTGTCTCAATCCGGATCGAGTACACATCAGGCGCCAACCTGGCTGTTTCGATTACTCTACAGTCACATATTGCCTTACTCATAGTTTTTGTCTCCTACACAGTCATCAGTGTCACCACAGGCTATAGATTATCCATACTTTAGAAAATCGAATTAATATCGTCGATCATGTCAAGCACTGCCTGACGTGACGCAAGCGCAAAGTTTTTGTCCCCAAACTCCTTATACTTATCCTGCTGATAAGCGCAGATGATACCTCTCGACGAGTTCACTATCGCACCGAGGCCATCTTCGTTGAAGTAAGGACGAAGGCTGTCAGCCGTACCACCCTGGGCACCATAGCCCGGTACAAGTATGTACGCTTTCGGCATTTTTTTACGAAGCACCGCACCCATCTCAGGATACGTGGCACCAACCACGGCACCAACCTCCGAATACTCACCGTCCATGCAATCAGCGCCCCACTCATCAACCTTCTCGGCTACAAGTTCATACAGCGGTTTACCGTCGACCAAACGATCCTGAAACTCTCCCGATGAAGGGTTGGATGTCTTGACCAGGACAAATATACCTCTGTTATGCAACTTACATGCATCAATAAACGGATGAACACCATCAGAACCCAGATAAGGATTGACGGTCACCATATCCTCATAAAAACCTCTAAGCTCGGTCCTTCCGATGGTCACAGAACCGATATGACCGTTGGCATAAGCCGCTGAAGTAGATCCTATATCGCCGCGCTTTATATCTCCGATGACGATAAGTCCCTTCTGCTTACAGTACTTTACAGTCTTATCAAAAACCATCAGTCCCGGAAGACCGTACTGCTCATACATAGCAATCTGCGGCTTCACTGCCGGAACCAGATCATAAATCTGATCTATAATCTCTTTGTTAAACTGCCAGATGGCCTCACCGGCTGTACCCAGCGTTTCTTCAAACTGCTCAAATGCCCTATCGGTAATATGCTTCGGGATATACGAAAACATCGGATCTAATCCGACGACAACCGGAGCATTTTTACTCTTTATCTTTTCAATTAGACTCGAAATCATCGTACCTTCCTCCGTATTACTCTATGTCCATCGGGTCGATAAAAAGATCAAGATCGCCGAAATCATCGAGTCCGAAATCCTCGATAAATCCGCAGTTTCTGATATCCTCGACAACATTATTATTTGTTATAACATGAGAGATCTCATCCTTGGTCACCCAGCGGCAGTCATGCAGATCCTCGGACAGTACGGTCTCAGGCGAGTTGGAATCCACTAGAAACGCAATGCCTGCGGTACAAACCTCACCGGCGGTGAACCCCCATGTGTAAAGCGGCTTAACAACCTCGACATTGAGTCCCACACGTTCTGAGCACACCCTACACACAGCGGCCTCCGGAGTCTCACCGAACTCCATCACACCATCCAAAAACTCCCACTGATACGGATCAAATATACGATCATCATACCAGCGCTCAACTGCGAGATAAGTGTCCTGAAAACGAACGATCCCCTTTACCAAAAATCTGAATTTCTCCATACTGTCCTCCAATACGAGCACTTGTGCTCGACGCAATTTAGCCAATAAGCTTTCAGTTTATGTGAAAAATCAGCATATCATCGATCATTTCTTATCGATAAATCCTTTTGCCTTTAAAAGCTCAGCCATCAGCACGCCACCGCCTGCAGCACCGCGCACGGTATTGTGAGAAAGACCGACAAACTTCCAATCGAAGTAGCTGTCCTCTCTGAGTCGTCCGATACTGATACCATAGCCGTTCTCATAGTCCACATCAAGAGCCACCTGAGGACGGTTATCATCCTCCAAATACTGGATGAACTGCTTCGGTGCACTGGGCAGTCCGAGAGACTGAGGCTCACCGGAGAAGCTTACCATAGCCTCGATAAGTTCTTCCTTGGTTGCTTTATTCTTAAGATTTACAAAAGCTGCTGCAGTATGACCGTTCAGTACAGGCACACGGATGCACTGACTGGTGATGATCGGATTCTCTGCCGGTACGATCACGCCATTCTCAACATGTCCCCAAACTCTGAGCGGCTCTTTTTCACTTTTTTCTTCCTCACCACCGATGTACGGGATGATGTTGTGCTCCATCTCGGGCCAATCTTTGAAAGTCTTTCCTGCACCGGATATCGCCTGATAAGTAGTTACAACTGCTACAGTCGGCTCAAACTTCTTCCAAGCAGTAAGTACCGGAGTGTAGCTCTGGATAGAGCAGTTCGGCTTTACGCAGATAAAACCGCGAGAAGTACCGAGTCTCTTTTTCTGATGCTCGATAACCTCAAGATGCTCCGGATTGATCTCCGGAATGATCATCGGCACATCCTCGGTCCAGCGATGTGCACTGTTGTTTGATACAACAGGAGTCTCTGCCTTGGCATAATCCTCTTCGATCTTTTTAATCTCATCTTTAGTCATGTCAACAGCGGAAAAGCAGAAGTCAACCTCCTTAGCCACCTCTTCGACTTCATTAACATTTTTAACGATGATGTTCTTTACTGCCTCAGGCATCGGAGTATCCATCTTCCATCTGCCTCCGACAGCCTCTTCATATGTTTTACCTGCACTTCTCGGGCTCGCCGCGATAGCTGCGACCTCAAACCACGGATGATTTTCAAGCAGAGAAACAAATCTCTGTCCCACCATACCGGTACCTCCAAGGATACCTACCTTTAACTTCTCACTCATCTTTCTCTTCCTCTCTTTTTCCAAATTGATAAAGCGTGTATATTTATAGTTTCACATATCTTTTTTCATCA
The DNA here is from genome assembly GCA_900318295.1 of uncultured Eubacteriales bacterium. Classification (GTDB taxonomy): domain Bacteria; phylum Bacillota; class Clostridia; order Lachnospirales; family Lachnospiraceae; genus Eubacterium_F. The sequence goes on along the minus strand of ONKC01000106.1, from coordinate 2,622 downwards.
TCAGTGCAGGGATCTGCGATGTGTATTCACTGACCCGGACGTGTTGCTTGCGTCGTTGCGCAGCATGTGTATTTTACATGCGTGCAACGTGACGCAAGGAAATAAGCGAAAGCGGTCCGGGTCAGAATACACACGCATATCCCGGTTGTCTTAATGATGGAACAAACGAATACCGGTGAAACTCATAACGATATCATGCTTATCGCACGCTTCTATAACTTCGTCGTCACGAATCGATCCACCCGGCTGCGCGATATACTTAACACCCGAACGGAACGCTCTTTCCACGTTATCGCTGAACGGGAAGAACGCATCAGAACCGCACACTACATCTTTTGCATAGTTCTTTATCCATGCCGCTTTGTCAGCCTCCTCAAATACCGGAGGCTTCTCTGTGAAGACCTTCTCCCACTCACCATCGGCAAGCACGTCCATATAATCAGGACCGATATAAAGATCAATCGCATTGTCACGATTAGCTCTCTTTATCTCGTCTTTGAACGGAAGATTCAGAACCTGCGGGCTCTGTCTGAGAAGCCAGTTATCAGCCTTCTGTCCGGCAAGACGTGTACAGTGGATACGTGACTGCTGTCCGGCTCCTACACCGATCGCCTGGCCACCCTTTACAAAACAAACTGAGTTTGACTGTGTGTACTTAAGTGTGATCATGGCAACAGCCATATCGATACGTGCACTGTCCGGAAGATCCTTATTCTTTGTTACGATGTTATCAAAGAATTCTTTATTGATATTTAATTCGTTTCTTCCCTGCTCGAATGTGATACCAAACACCTCTTTATGCTCGATCTGAGGAGGAACAAAGTTCGGATCCATCTCGATAATCGCATATGCGCCCTTCTTTTTCTCCTTGAGCATCTCGAGTGCCTCAGGCTCATATCCCGGAGCGATGATACCGTCGGAAAACTCTCTCTTTATGATCTGAGCAGCAGATACATCACAGACATCTGAAAGAGCGATAAAGTCACCATATGATGACATACGATCCGCACCACGCGCTCTCGCGTACGCAGCCGCAAGAGGTGAAAGCTCTCCGAGATCGTCTACCCAGTAGATCTTTGCTTCTACATCAGAAAGCGGAAGTCCTACTGCGGCACCTGCCGGTGATACATGCTTAAAGGATGTGGCTGCCGGAAGCCCTGTGGCTTTTTTAAGCTCGCTTACCAGCTGCCATCCGTTTAACGCATCAAGAAAGTTAATATATCCCGGTTTACCGTTCAGTATTTTAACCGGTAATTCACCACCATCCTGCGCATAGATCTTTGATGGTTTCTGATTCGGATTACAACCGTATTTAAGTTCAAGTTCCTTCATGATATCATAACCTCCATTCCTTATCACTTATTCTTATTGACGATCTTGGTTTCATATTTTCCTGTCTCGATATCAATATATCTGACAAAAAGCGAAACCTTGTTATCTGCACTAAGAGAGTTCCAGATCATATCCGTAAAAGCATCTATATCATCTGATATCTCGACAAGTGTCGGATCACCCTGATAGCTTGGAAGCGGATTTCCATCACCCATATAAGTGTGTATGAAGTAACCCTCTCCTGCTGTCGGATTCTCATAATGGTATGTAAATCTGTCACAGCCTGACGGATCACCGTTATGACTCTTTAAGATGGAAAGAGCATAATCAAAGCTTCCGTTATCAACTGTCATGATACCTGATATACGAGGAGTATAGTTCGGAGCATCCGGCTCGAACTCGCGAGTCATCAGCGCCTGCTGAAAGCTCTTTCCCTTCTCCATCTCGTCATAAATGGTATCAGTCTGATCACCATTAGTTACGATGGTATCGATACCACGTACTCTGACCGGTGCGTAGATGATAAGAGACGGATCCTCTACCTTTGACTCATCAAACGCTTGCGTCCTGATGCCCTCACCATCTTCTACAAAAACTCTGTTCCTGCTATTTTCACTTCTTCCCATGATAAAGTAAGCAGTCACAGCCTTCTTTCCATCAGGGCTCTTTCCGATAACGATGCCGCGTCCCGGATAATCGTTACCTTTCAGTTCTTCCTCTAATGATACTTTCTTCATTTTAATCCTCCATTCAGTGTGATTTTTCACACTAATCTCTCCTTCAATTATTCTCATTCAGTACACCAGGGATGCTGTATGGGAATTAGCTGCTCGGGATATGTCTTCTAATTCTCGAGTTCCAGCGGTTTCTCCTTCTGCATCCTCTCACACATAGCTATAAAGTCGTCAAGCGGAATATCGTTCTTTTGCTGATTCGTTCCACGGATATTCAGTGAAACCGTACCCTCAGCAGCCTCCTTGTCACCAATCACAACGATATACGGAGTCTTGGCCTTTTTATAGGTCTTGATCTTGTTCATCATATTTTTATCGGAATAATCCGTCTCAACTCTGATACGACGATCTCTCAATGCATCCTCGACCTTTTTTGCGTACTCATTATGCTCAGTTCTGATCGGAACGATGGAAACCTGTATGGGTGAAAGCCAGAACGGAAATGCACCCTTGAAGTTCTCGATGAGGATACCGATAAATCTCTCAAATGAACCAAACAAAGCTCTGTGGATCATGACAGGCTGCTTCTGCGTTCCGTCCGGTGCCGCATACTTCA
>ONKC01000045.1 GCA_900318295.1 uncultured Eubacteriales bacterium | reverse complement strand
CGGAGCGTCACAAATAGCCACTGATGGCAGACTGAGAACAAGGAACTGTAAACAGTTCCTATGATGTTCTCGTCGCCACTCCGTCGCTACGCTCCGGAATGGAGATTAGTATGGATATAGGTGTATACGAAAAGGTTTATAAGCTTGGGATGAAGGAGTATCGTAATAAAACCCTAAAAGGTGAATGGCCGTATCTGTGGGTTTTAGATGCGATCCTTTCTCATGTTGATGTAGCCAAAGAGGAGTATCTTGGCTTGGTGGATATTCCGCTTGATCAGATCAGAGGGACAAAAACTGAGGGAAGGACAAATGCGTTTGCAGCAAACTTCATGCCTCTTTTGCCTTCTGATTCGGAGTTCGCTTATAAGTGGGCGCAGCTTTATGAGTCACATCTCGAGGAGGGGATTCACGAGCCTATAAAAGCATATGAGTTTTTAAATCAATTTTATGTGCTTGAGGGTAATAAAAGAGTATCGGTTTTAAAGGTTTGCAATGCCGTCTCGGTACCCGGTACGGTGACGCGAATAATCCCTAAAAAAGATGATTCGGATGAGAATAAAATATACTATGAATTTTTGGATTTTTATGAAAAAACTAAAGTAAACTATATAAACTTTTCTCAGGTAGGAAGCTACCCAGCGCTCCTTGAAAAGATAAGAGTGGGAAGCGAGGAGGACTTCACCGACGAGGTGAAGGAGAGATTTAAATCAGCGTATGCAAAGTTTTCTTCTGTCTTTAAAAAGAAGGGAGGAGAGAAGCTTTCACTTACCGTTGCCGATGCATTTTTACTGTATTTGGGACTTCACTCATATGACGAGATGGAGGAAAAGACTGCCGACGAACTTCAAAAGGAAGTCGAGCAGATATGGAATGATTTTGTCTACTTTCCGAACAAGCCCGAGGTCAAGCTTATCATGGATGCGGACCCTGCGGCAACAAAGCAAAATATTGTTAAAAAGATCCTTCCGATAACTCAGAGTGCACCTGTAAAGGTTGCCTTTATTCACTCAAAAACAGTTGAGACATCGAGCTGGACTTACGGTCATGATCTGGGTGCGAACCACTTGGAGGAAGCACTTGATTACAACGTGGAGATAAGCTCATACTTTGGAGCTGATTCACAGGAAGATGAGATGGAGTGTTTCGAGAGAGCTATAGTTGACGGGAACACCATCATTTTTTCAACGTCGGCAAAGCTTGTCGGCACCAGTATGAAGTATGCGCTTGATTATCCGAAGCTGCATTTCTTAAACTGTTCGTTGAACACAAACAGCAGATATATAAGAACATATTACGGACGTTTGTATGAGGCAAAGTTTTTGATGGGTGCTCTTGCCGGAGTTTTGTCTCCGACAGACAGGGTCGGATATCTCGCCGACTATCCTATATACGGAGGCATCGCAAATATAAATGCATTTGCACTCGGTGCAAAAATGGTAAATCCGAACATAAAAGTTTACTTAAAATGGGCTCATTTAAACTCCGAAAGACAGAATGAACTTTTAAGAGATGTGGATGTTTCTCTGGTTTCCGGAAGGGATTTCATCAGGCCTGAGGCAGACTCACAGAGGTTCGGTCTTTATGATCCGCATGCCGAGGGACAGGATTCACTCGCCATGGCAGTCTGGGATTGGGGAGTTTACTATGAAAAGACAGTGGCTAGTATTATCAACGGTAATTTTAAACAGGAGGATGAATCTAAAAACGAGGTCTTGAATGATTGGTGGGGGATGAACTCGGGACTTATCGATGTGATCTGTTCAAAGACTCTTCCGCCCGATACGGTTCGCCTGATCAACCTTTTGAAAAAGGGTATTTGTTCCGGTGAGTTTGATCCCTTTGCTGGTATGAGATATACAAAGGACGGAACGCATTATATAAAAGTGACCGACAGGCTCACATCAGAGCAGATCATTACGATGGACTGGCTCGCAGAAAACGTTATCGGGTTTATCCCGACGATGGAGGAGCTTACTGAGGATGCGAAAAATATAGTGCAGGTAATCGGTGTGTCAAAGGTGAAAAAGGAGGATTAGGCATGAAGGATCGAGTCAACATACTTTTTCTTGCAGATGAACCAGATAAAGGACTGTGGGATTTTTTTGAAAAGGATAAGCTTGACGGGATAGATCTCATCATATCCTGTGGAGATCTTCCGCCGCAGTATCTTTCATTTCTTGCGACTTATTTTAAAGGTCCGGTTCTTTATGTGCACGGAAACCACGATGAGTGCTATGATAAAACTCCGCCCGACGGCTGCATATCGATAGACGATAAGGTATATGTCTACGAGGGGATCAGGATAGCGGGCCTCGGAGGTTCGATGGAGTACAGCAAGGGACCTTATCAGTTCACCGAAAAAAATATGAATAAGAGAGTTAAAAAGCTAAAAAGAAAGATTCGTTTTAAAAAGGGTGTGGATATCCTTGTTACTCACTCACCGGCGTTCGAACTGTGTGACAGTGAGGAGCTTCCACACAGGGGATTTATGTGTTTTTACAAGCTTTTGGACAAGTACCGTCCGAAGGTATTTGCTCACGGGCATGTACATATGACTTACAATTATAAACAACCAAGAATTGTTTCATATGGAGATACTACAGTGATAAATGCATACCAGAGATTTAATTGGACTTATGAAAAATAATAACGATATATTTCCGCGACACGGTCGGGTTATTTTTATGAAAAATGAACCGGGCTACGGACGGATCGAAGTAAAAGAAGCGATAGAAAATCACGAGCTGCTACGACTCCTTTTGGTAGACGATGTCAGAGAGAGCGCTGCGATAATGGAAGAGGGCAGGCACTATGAGCTTGTGTTCAAATATACTAAGGATTTTACGATAGCATTCGATAAAAGACCTGAGATTAAAAATACATTACTTTTGGGAGGAGCAGGATTCTCTTTTCCGAAGTATTATATCAGCACTTTCCCGGATAAGCATATTGATGTGGTTGAGTTTAAACCACAGATGTATCAGCTTGCGATGCAGTATTTTTATCTTGATGAGTTATATGCGGATTATAATCTGACCGAGGATATCCGTATGGAGGTCTTCATCGAGGATGCAAACGAGTATGTGAAAAAGACTGACAGGAAATATGACCTTATCATAAATGATTGCTATATATCAAACAGGATGGATGATGATCTGTTAAAGGATGCACAGGTTAAGTATATTAAAAAATGCTTAAATCCGGGCGGGGTCTATATGATGAATCTGATCACCGCGATCAAGGGGGCGGGCTCCATGCAGGGGATACTTGAATATGAGATATTGAAAAGAAACTTCAAAAATACCGATATGTTTGCCTGCAAAAAGGAGATGAAAGCAATGGAAAAACAGAATACTATTTTGGTCGGAACGGACGGGGAATGGTAAATGATAAGCATATCTAAAAAGCTTGATCTGCTCCCTGCCTTTTCCTCCTTCAATCTTTTTCTAAAATCGGGTTGTCTTTTTTTACGGGCTGTGTTATAATAGAGAACGTATTGATTGGGTGTTTGTAAAACACTTGTGAATGGAGGGTATTATGAGCAAGAGATTGGTTACAAGAAGTGACTTTGACGGGTTGGTTTGTGCTATGCTCCTTAAGGAGATAGACATCATCGACGAGATCACCTTCGTTCATCCGAAGGACGTTCAGGACGGAAAGATTGAGCTTTCCGAGAACGATATCACGACAAACCTCCCCTTCGATGCACGTGTTTCATTGGCATTTGACCACCACGAGAGTGAGCTTTCGCGTGTGGATCCCGAGCTTGCAAAAGACAAGTTCATCATAGATGGAGACGCAAAGAGCGCAGCCAGAGTTGTATATGATTACTACGGAGGAGCAAAAACCTTCACCCGTGTTTCCGATGAGATCATGGTAGCCGTAGATAAGGGCGATTCCGCCGACTTTACGGTTGACGAGATTTTGAACCCGAAGGATTGGGTGCTGCTCAACTTCCTTATGGATGCACGTACCGGACTCGGACGTTTCCATGAGTTCCGTATTTCGAATTATCAGCTCATGATGGAGCTGATCGACTACTGTGTAGAGCACAGTATTGAGCAGGTTTTGGAGCTTCCTGATGTCAAGGAGCGTGTAGCTCTTTACTTCGAGCAGCAGAAGATGTTCAAAGAGCAGCTCGAGCGCATCACAAAGATTCATGACCGTGTGGCAGTGATCGATCTTCGAAACGAAGAAACTATTTATACCGGAAACCGCTTTATGGTGTATGCTATGCATCCGGAGGTCGAGATGAGTGTTCATATCGCCTGGGGCTTCAAAAAGCAGAATACAGCGGTGATGATCGGTAAGTCTATCGTTAATAAAGCGTCAAAGGTAAATATCGGAGATCTTTGCCTAAGCTACGGTGGCGGCGGACATGCAAACGCCGGTACTTGCCAGCTTCCAAACGACAAAGTCGATGAGGAGATGCCAAGCATCATCGAAAAGCTAAATGGAAACATTCCGGTTTGATACTGATTTGGATTTAACAAGCCTCGCAGTTCACACTGCGGGGCTTATTTTTTTCTTTGCATTTGTATATATACTTGTTTGCAACGAAAAAAAGCGAAAAAATGGCTTTACAACTCGCTTCGATTATGTTACTATAATTATGTATCGATATGTATGACAAAGCATTTTGTCTTTTGAAAAATAGGAGGTTAGTATGAGCGAGATTTCAGGAGTGTCCGGTGGTGCAGGTTACTACACCGCAGCGATCGCAAGTGGAAACAGGCTTCAGAGTGCCGCTGACGGAGCAGCGGAGTCTGCGATCGTAGAAAAGGAAAACGCCCAGGTCAACGGATTGGCACAAGGTCAGCGTAATGCTGAGGATGTGAAATCGCTTTTGAATGTGGCAGATGGTGCCACCGATAAGATAGCGGATAGCTTAAGCCGTATCCGTACGTTGGCTGTTCAGGCAAAGAACACGGCAGTTTTGACAGATGATGACAGGCAAAAAATTCAGGACGAGGTAGATCAGCTGAAGCAGGGCATAGCTGATGTGGCAAAGAACACAGAGTTCAACAAGAAACCCCTTTTGGACGGATCGTATGATGGCTACGCACAGACCGGAGCAAATGAAGGACAGGGTAAGCAGATAGACATCGGAAGTGCGACATTGGAGGCACTCGGCATCAAGGATTTTGATGTCACGAGCAACGATCCTTCAAAGAATTCAGTAGACATCATCGACAATGCGCTTTCTCAGATATCTGACACACGCGGAAAGATCGGTGCGCAGTACAATGCTATGGATTATTCGACTCAGTACAATGCGATCAGTCAGGAGAATCTTACCAGTGCAGCAAGCCGTATCGAGGATGCTGATATAGCCGAGATGGCGTCAAAGCTGTCAAAAGAAAACCTCTTGCAGACTTATCAGATGATGATGCAGAAGAAACAACAGGAGGAGGAGAGCAAGCGATTTGGAGCTTTGTTCTGAGACTTATGATCAAAAAAATGATATCATTTAAGGATCAGCGCCTCTGGGCGCTGATTCTGTGTTTAATACTTACAGGTGTGTCTGGCTCGGGATGTACGCTTCAAAAGATGGATCAGATCCCCAGTTTGACAAAAGAGACCGAATCCCCGAAGGTGGATAAAGAGGAATCAAAGGAACCGGATGAGACCGAAGGACCTGAGATTTTAGTCTACTATGATGCGCAGGGGAATCGCTACGAGATGGTGATAGATGAGCGAGTGACAAAGCATCCATATGATCTTAAAAAGATGCTGCACTCAGCCGGGAGTCCTAAGTACATCGAATCCTATGACGACGGTGTATATACGATCAGAAAAGGCGTGGATGTATCACATCACAACGGAAGTATTGACTGGAAAAAAGTTAAGAAAGCCGGCTATGATTTCGCTTTTCTGAGATTGGGATACAGAGGTTATGGCAAGGAAGGAAAGCTTTTAGTAGACAAAGAGTTCCAGTCAAGTTTTAAAAAGGCCAGGGCAGCGGGAATCGATCTCGGAGTGTATTTTTTCTCTCAGGCGATAAACGAAGAAGAGGCTATAGAGGAGGCACAGCTTGTCCTCACCGAATTAAACGATTCAAAACTCGAGCTTCCGGTGGTATATGATCCTGAGTATATCAGAGAGGATGAGGCCCGTACCGATAATGTGACAAAGGAGCAGTTTACCAAGAACACGCTTGCTTTTTGTAAGGTGATAAAGGATGCGGGATACCAGCCTGCCATTTACAGTAATCTGTATTGCGAGGACCACATGTTTGATCTGTCACAGCTTGAGGCGTATCCGCTGTGGTATGCTGATTACAGAGCGGAGCCTCAGACACCTTATCGATTTACATTCTGGCAGTATTCGGAAAAAGGAAAGGTTCCCGGGATACACGGGGATGCAGATCTGAATGTAGAGTTTATAAAAAAGAAGTGACGCGCAAGGTCACTTCTTTTTTATGTTCGTATATTTACTTACATAGTAGTTTTAATCATATGATCAGTCCGCCTGCACTCTGATCCATGATCATCTGTGAAACCTCTCTTACCTCATCCGAGGCACTTTCAAAGGCTCTTACGATCTCTGCGTCAAAGTGACTGCCTGATCCCTCTGTAATGATGGACATGGCTTTTTCAAAAGGCATTCCTTCCTTGTAGCTTCGCTTGGATACCAAAGCGTCAAACACGTCCGCAACAGCCATGATACGCGCGGATAACGGTATGTCTTCGCCGGAAAGTCCCATGGGATAACCCGAACCGTCCCATTTTTCATGATGATAAAGCGCAAGGTTTTTAGCCTCTCTTAGGTAGCCCGTATCCGGGACAAGTTCTATAGCACGGTCGAGGATCTCGGCACCGGCAGTCGTATGTTCTTTCATGATCGTAAACTCTTCATCCGTAAGTCTTCCTGCTTTATTAAGAATGGCGTCCGGAACGTGAATCTTTCCTACGTCGTGAAGCGGTGCGGAGTCGCCGACGTTTCTGACAAAATCATCAGTGAGCTGGTCTGCATATATATCGAGTATCTTCATCTGTCTCATGATGATCTTAACATAAGCAGCTGTCTTGCGGACATGATCACCGGTACACTTGTCTCGGCTCTCGACGAGGTCGGCAAGTATGATGATAAGGCCGCTCTGCATCTGCATGATGACATCATTTTTGCGCTGTATATCAAGCGAATACTGCAGGTCGTCGTCGGCGAGCTTTGAAACAGCATGGTAAAGGTTCTCAACCTCATCACCGGTACCGATAGCCAACTTGTGGATCTCTTTAACCTGTTCCTCCATCAGTTGGGCGTTCTCGTGTGCGAAGTGGCTCACGCTGTAGGAGATGGTGTTGACCGGGAAGATGATGTGATACTTGGTCAACCAAAGTCCGATGGCCATTATCAGGATAAACAGCCCGAAAAACAGCGAGAAAAGCTTCGCTAAGAAGATGGTTCCGTTGCCGTAGAGCTTGTCCATTGATACATCGACGCAGGCATAGCATTGACATCTTCCTTCCGAGTCATATACAGGTCTGTATATAGTCATGAGCCATCCGTATCTGTCTTCGTAGATAAGTGGCTCTATTTCCTTTCCTTCCAAAAGATCATTTAAATAAGGCTTGAAAGTATCCTCTATAGCGATGATATCACCCGGCGCGGCACCCTTTAATTCCGGTGTGTCCAAATCGAATACAACATGATAGCCGTCCTCGAGTATACGGTAGATATATACGTATTCGATGTCGTCCGAGCTTTCGCGGATGGTCGTGAGTTTTTGCTCGATATCCCTATAGCCTGGAGCATCCTTTCCGTGCTCAATGTATTCATCAACACGGTCCGGATTTATCACAGCGGTCTCTAAGTCAGCGACAGTCGAGGCGAGTTCCTTTCTATCTTCCACTGTCATGTTTACGTAGATGCCGTAGCTTATCAGCGTGCTTGCGATCGCGATGAGAAACATGGACGGAACGAGCACGATTATGATCTTTACGCGAAGAGACAGAGAACGCACGCTCATTGTTCTGGCGATCTGAAGCATTTCCTTACTTAGGGGATCCTGCTGCCAGTTGGTGAGAGTAAAGTTCTCGGATATCTTAGTAGGTATAAGCTTATATATGGCAAATGCCACATAGAACGTGATAAGCTTGTCAAGCATGTCGATGAGTATGTCAGCGGAAAGCTGAGCACCGAACATCGAGAAAAATGTATTGTTGTAGATCGATGAAGCGAGGTCTGCGGATATGCCCTCGGTGGCAAAGCCGTAAAGAGCCCATGTGAGTATGGAACTCAATCCTCCGACTATGATACCGGTTGCGATCACCGGAACAAATATCTTTAATATGCTCTTAAACCATCCGTGATTTGCAAAGAATGCGGCAAAGACAGCTATAAGAACATTTATTACTCCGTAGTAGATCGATGCCGGATCGAATATGGTCTTTATCAGGTTTGTGACAAAACCGACAAGGATACCCGGTAAAAATCCTCCGAATATAGAAGATATTACAGTACCTATCGAATCCAGATAGAGCACTATTCCTGTTGTGGATGCCAGCTGAGATCCGGCTAGGTTTAAAAGTATGCTGGCAAGTATAAGCCCTGCTATCCACTGCTTTTTTGTCTTCTTTTTGATGGGCATTACAACTCCTCCTTACTTTCTTATCTTGACTTTACATGAAGTCTTTATCGATTTGTTGGATGAGACTGCGGTTATTTTTACCGTGTGTCCACGTCCCTTCTTTTTTGCCTTGACTACACCTGATTTTGAAACTGAGGCGTAGGATTTTTTATTAACCTTCCAGGTTACTTTTTTATTCGTTGCATCCGAAGGTGCAACGGTTGCTTTCAACTTTATCTTTTTTCCGTATTTAAGTGTGGCTTTGGTTTTATTCAGTACTATTCTCGTGACGTTTACTACCGGGTCGATCACGGGAGTAAGCGTATTCGGAAACGAGGACAGATCGAGTTTTCCGCCACTGGAGCATTTGCTTGAGTACGCGGATTTTTTTGAAACATTGTCAAGTATAAACTGCTTGATGTATGAGGCGCTCGCGTCAGTAAATGCGCTTGCGAGTCTTGCAACGGCGCCCGAAACACATGGTGCTGAAAAAGAGGTTCCGTTAGCGTAGGCATATTTTCCGAACTCGGAGACGTTTGGGTCGGCGACGGAGAGTGAGAACGAATCAAAGTACACCTTTAGTCCGTTGAACAGTGCATTGCTTCCAAGTAGTTTTTTAATGTTGATCGAGAGGTAATAACGCCCGGTGTTTTTGACATGCCAGGCTTGAACTGCCTTGTGAGAACCAAGACGTCCGCTGACATCAAACCATGTGGATGTGCCTTTGCTTTCTATCTGAAATACAAAGGAAAAGTAGTATCTGGATGATCCATCATAGTTTATGGGATAATCCGTTACGTCATAATAAACCATATAATTATCGGAATCACTGTTATATGCGTCTTTTATCTTTACCATACCTGATCCGCTCTGAATATCATTATGTATGTCCTCAGAGCTGTGGGTTACGCTTATGCAGGTATTGTTTGAGTCGCGAAGCAGGGCTTTGTTTCCCACGGGAAAATCTTCGCAAAACATACAAAGCCTGCGTTTTTTGGCTGCATCATATGAGGCCGGCAAAAAATTGTCACGGTTCGTAGTCGTGAGCATCGTGCTTCCCGGGGCAAGTAAATGTACATGGGTTTTCCCGTAATTTGAGAAAAGTGCGGGTTCATTTTTCGAGGTAGTGGCACCGGTTACCAGAAGGTAGGTCGGATCCTGCTGATAAGGAAGACCATATGGCTTTTTCTCAAGATTCGCTCCTTCGTTTCCGGATGCGTACACGAAAAGAACACCGAGTTTTCCGAGTCGATTTATTACGTCATCGATAAGGCCGACGACGGTGCTGCCGACATTTGAGTAGGGTGTAGATGAGGGCTCTACGCAGAAGGAACAATTCGCCGCTACTATGTTTACGCCCAGACGCTTCGCCCTGTATATATACTCAAATGCAGTGAGCTGTAAAGCGATGGTTCCGCTGTTGTCAGTGTTGTCGGAATCAAATATTTTTAAAGACATGAGTTTTGCATCCCTCGATACTCCGGAGATACCCACACCGTTATCAGAGGAGGCTCCGATGATCCCGGCAACACAGGTCCCATGTGAATCCGTAATTGATGTTGGGAAAGGATCTTCTTTGTTGTTGCAAAAATCATATCCATATACACCGGGAAGGCTTGACTGATAGGGATTGACCCACATCTTGTCTTTTAGGTCCTCGTGTGTATAGTCAATTCCTGTATCCACTACCGCGACTACGGGCGCGTCACTATCCGTAGGGATTTTGGTAGGTTCCTCTTTGTTGTAGGAAATACCGTCGAGATACCATTGCTCATTAAAAAGAGGGTCGGCATCGGTTTGCTCGAGCCTGTAGTTTGGCGTGACATTTTTAACATATGGGTATGATGAAAAAATATCGATGAGTTCTTTTGTGGAAAGCTCATACGATGAGACATGGACTGCGTAAATATCATCAAAGTTCATTACATTCTTTATGTATATACGTTTGTCGCAAGAAAAAACACCCTCTTTAAGGAGAGGGCTTTCGCCGCCTTTAGGAAGACTGATAGTGACTATCGCTTCATTTTTCTTATAAACGCCGATATCATCCGAATCATCAAACTGAAAAATCGGATCTCCTATGGGAGATTGTTTTTTGCTCTCGGCATAGGATGCAAAAAGCGGTTCTTTTTCGGACAGATTTACAGTGTCTGAAGCTGCATTTGCAGGAATATATGTAAACATACTCGTGATGAGGAGCACCACAGAGAGTGTTATTGAAAGACATTTTTTCATATATATAGCGTCCTCCGACAAAAACGTATGTTAAAAAATACATATTTTACTTGATAAAGTTGTCAATTACTGTTATTATATAACATATAGGAAGAAAAATCAAACACATATGCAAGAAAAATAGCAGGAGGGGTGTTATGTTATTCGTTAAGGTTGATGAGTTGAAGCCCGGTATGCGTTTGGGTAAACCGATTTATAACAAAAACGGTGTTCTGCTCTATGATCGCGATACTAAGCTGACTATGCAGGCTATCTTCGGAATCAAGAACTTCAATCTCATGGGCCTGTATATCCTCGAGCCGGCAGAGCCTGTTCCACCGATGACAGAGGACGATATCAATTTTGAACGTTTCCAGACTATGGCCGTGTTCTCCATACGTGAGGACTTGGATCTGATTGCTATGGGCAAAAAGGACAAGGGACTTGATTGGCTTTGCTCTCTTGTTATCAAGAACTACGGTGCGATCGATCACAAGATCAATTTTGTTCAGAGTCTGAGAAGTAGCGAGGACTTCGTATATAAGCATGTGCTCAATGTGGCTATCCTATCGGCACTTATCGCCGGCCAGCTTGGTGTGAAGGGTGGTAGGCTTAACTCCATCATCAAGGCAGCAGTGCTTCATGATATAGGTGTGACTAGACTTAAGGAGGTACCGGATGGGATCGATGTGGATCCGGAGGTACGTAAGGTCATCAAGTCAAATACCGAAGATATCCTGAATGTCTACGGAGAGCTTGATGATGAGATCATGACCCTGATCAAGCATATGCAGGAGATTTATGTCAGAGAGGGAACGGGAGAGACCCTTCCCGAGGCTCTGAAGATGAATGTAAATGCAAACATCCTTTATGTGGCAGATACATATGACCGTATGACCGCCATGAAGTCGGAGACAGAGCCGACTTCCGAGGTTGTTGCGATCCGTCACCTCCTTGATAACGAGGATAAATACGATCCTATGATCGTAAATGCTCTTATCAAAGCGATCAACATCCTTTATCCGGGTGTTTGTGTGGAGATCGAGGTCAGGAAAAAGGAGATTACCGGCGAAGAGGTGGTACGTATCGAGAAGGGCCTTGTTATAAAAGGAAACGACGATGCGATCTTCGAGCCGATGGTTATCGAGTTCCGTACGAATACACTTTACGATATTTCGCTTCCGACAGTGAAGAACGATGTAAGGATCGTAGATGTCATGAAGACCATGGACAACCGTATCCAGATGGATCGCGATCTTTTGGATCAGTTTGCTCCTCTCGGACCGCCGGATGGATCGGATATAAAGAACGTATTTTCATAAACAGAAGATAAGGTGCCCCTCTATCACAGTAGTTGTGATAGAGGGGCATTTTGAGTTTCGCGCGATTTTTCTAAAGAAACGAAGCGCTGATGCCGATAAATAAAACACAAGCAATGAGGACAGGAGGGCACGCGTATGCATATTGATTTGGATCCGCGTTCCTTGAACTCTCATGATACGGTTAAAAATGTATCGGTACCGATTGCCACGGAGGGCAGAAAGACCGCACAGACCGGCGGTTTGACTATGGATAGTATTGTACAGGCAGAGTTTGGGAATCAAAAACAGACTATGACCACTGGCAACTATGCTGAGGAAGTGGCAAAACAATTAGATATAAAGGAAGTCAATACGGATCTTGACGTGATGGATCCGGCTAATTTTATTTCACAATGTATGACAGGTGAGGATGCACATGACCTTTCAGAGGAGAAAACTCCTTTGGAGGAGTATACCGCTTCCTCTCTTGAGCGTGCTCTGGTTCGTGTAAAAGCACAGCGTGATGTGAGAGAAGAATCAGTAGAAAATGAGGCGCAAAAAGTCCGTGAGACAGAGAAAGATATCCGTGAGAAATCCGAGGAGATCGCCAAGGATGCACATCTTTTATCCATGATGGGGCAGGCGCTTTCAACCTCCGATATCCCAATCCTTAAGGAAACCCCCAATGATATCAAAAAGGCACTTACACAGGCTATGGGTGTAAGCTCTTTTTCCGATGCTTCTATGAGCTATATGGTTAAAAATGAAGAGAAGGTGACTCCGAAAACGATCAATGATTCGCTCTATGGTTCGGGAGAGGCGATGATCGGCAAGGAGACCTCAGGGAAAAACAGTGCAGAGCTTGCCGTACCCGATGAGTCGAAGGCTGATGGCTTTGATGAGGTGGCAGATCAGATATCATCACTTCTCGGAGAAAAAGCAGATAAGGCCGGGCTTGATATCGCAAGATGGCTCTATCAGAATGATATCCCTGTTACAAAAGAAAACATAGCTCAGACTGATGCCGTAAAAAAGCTTCGTGAGATGGACACACAGACACTCTTAGAAAGACTCGTGAGTGAGATGGAAAACGGTGTTTCTGCATTTGATGCCGACCTTTCGCATCTGAGTCGCGATGAGGTAAGCAATCTCGTAGACAGGCTTGTAAATACAGATGATGCGACGGTAAAAAGATTCTATCCGGAGGATACTGTCACAGCCAAAAGAAGGCTCGAGGAGATCAGACTCACGATGACGATCTCTGCAGCAAGACAGATAAGTAATCTCGGAGTAACTATAGATATAAGCAATCTTGAAGAGGTAGTAAATGAACTTCGCTCCATAGAGCAGAAAGCAAAAGAGTCTCTTTTTGAGGAGACGGCTCTTATAGACAGTGAGAACAAAGACTGGTTATATGACTCTATAGATGCTGCAAAGAACGTACTTGCCGCACCTGCAGAGCTTTTGTCATACACCTTTGAAAGAAGACAGACTATTACATTTGCTGAACTTCACAGTGAAGGAGCAGAGCTTAGTGCCGGGTACCGAATGAGCGGTGCGCAGGCCCCGGAGAGCACGGGAAGCAGAATGCCGGTCCAGCTTGACATTTTTAGAAAGCTTGAGAATACATACGAGGCTGTAGGGACAGAGGTCAGATCTGATCTCGGTGATTCGATCAGAAAGGCGTTTAATAATGTCGGATCTATGCTTGATGAGATCGGTATGGCAAAAACTGCCGAGAATGAGCGCGCGGTGAGGATTCTCGGATACAACAGGATGGAGATCACGAGAGAGTCCGTGCTTGAGATGCAGACCTATGATAACAGAGTGAATGCGCTTATGGATTCGATGAAGCCGCAGGTTGTAAAGCGCATGATAGAAAAGGATATAAA
>ONKC01000032.1 GCA_900318295.1 uncultured Eubacteriales bacterium | reverse complement strand
TTCTCTGCGAGGCCGTTGTCGACTCCGACACCGGCGAGTACACAGAAGCCCTGTGGCTCGATGAAGATCTGACCCTCATCGCACTCTTTGGATCCGACCTTTTTACCTTCGGCATCATAGGCACGTACGAACCATTCGCCATCCCATCCGTCTTTTTCGATGGCAGCGGTCATCTTGGCAACCTCATCACGTGCGCGCTTTGCTTCGTCGGCTTTGCCGAGAGCATCACAGATGTCTGCGTATTCGTTTCCGTACTTAACGAACATACCTGCGATGAATATTGACTCTGCAACCGGTCCTTCACTCGGTCCAAAGGTCTGGAAGGATTCGCCGGGCTCCTTTGAGAAGCAGTTGAGGTTCAGGCAGTCATTCCAGTCTGCACGTCCGATAAGCGGAAGGTCATGAGGACCTTTATGCGTAGCTGTATAGTTGAAGGATCTGGTCAGGTGTTCGAAAAGTGATGTTGCTTTGCTTTCATCATTATCATATGGAACTTTTTCGTCAAGGATCGAATAATCTCCGGTCTCACGAATATATGCACTTGTACCGGCAATCAGCCACAACGGATCATCGTTGAAGCCTGATCCGATATCGGAGTTACCTTTTTTCGTAAGAGGCTGATACTGGTGATATGCGCTACCGTCTTCGAACTGTGTCGAAGCGATATCGATGATTCGCTCGCGGGCACGGTCCGGAATAAGGTGTACGAATCCGAGGAGATCCTGGCATGAATCTCTGAATCCCATGCCTCGTCCGATACCGCTCTCATAATAAGAAGCAGAACGTGACATGTTGAATGTTACCATACACTGATACTGGTTCCAGATATTTACCATGCGGTCAAGCTTATCATCTGATGACTTGACGGTGAACTTCGCAAGGAGAGACTCCCATGTGTCGTTCAGCTCTTTGAATGCCTTGTCAACACCCTCGTCCGTAGAGTATTTATCAAGAAGTGCCTTTGCAGGCTTTTTGTTGATCACATTTGGTGCCTCGAATTTGTCTTCCTGCGGATTCTCGCAGTAGCCGAGAACAAAAATGAATGTCTTTGACTCGCCCGGATTCAAGGATACGTTCAACTGGTGAGATCCGATCGGATACCATCCTGAGGCCTCTGAGTTGTGAGACTGTCCTTCCTCTACGACCTGAGGATCTGATGTCGGGTGGTAAGCACCGAGGAACTCGTCACGGCTTGTGTCAAAACCATCGATCGGAGCGTTTACCGAGTATACGGCATAGTGATTGCGGCGCTCACGATACTCTGTCTTGTGGTAGATGGTAGAACCGATCACCTCAACCTCGCCGGTGCTCAAGTTACGCTGGAAGTTTGTCATATCATCCATTGCGTTCCACAGACAGAACTCTATATAGGAAAAGAGTTTGAAGTCTTTTTTGGCTGAACCTTTGTTTGTAAGAGTGATGCGATTGATCTCGCAGCTGTCATTGATCGGCACGAAAGCGAGAACGGATGCCTCCAGATCATTTTTCTGACCTGTGATGCGTGTGTATCCCATACCATGACGGCACTCGTATGAGTCAAGATCAGCTCTTACGGGCTGCCAACCGGGAGACCAAACATTGTCCCCTTCCTTTATATAATAGTAACGACCGCCTTCATCGTTCGGAATGTTGTTGTAACGATAGCGGGTAAGTCTTAACAGCTTCGCATCTTTATAGAAGCTGTAGCCACCGGCCGTGTTTGAGATCAGCGAGAAAAATGAATTGCTGCCCAGGTAGTTTATCCACGGAAGCGGTGTTTTGGGCGTTGTGATGACGTATTCTTTGTTTGCGTCATCAAAATAGCCGAATTTCATACTGTAATCCTCCCTAGAAAAGAAATATTTGTACGCAACCGGCTATATCCGGACCGGTTACCGCACGCTTATCTTCATTATAATGGAAAACGAATTAGATTACAAGAACATTTTTACGAGAGGGGAGTTTAGTAGATTTTCGTAAACTTTCGGAAATTTTCGCATTGTTTCGTTGTTTTTCGCAAATCTTTCGTAAATTGACATAAAAAAACCTACTTTCTCAAAAAAAAATATACATTTATCTGTTGACATAGCTAAATATTCGGAATATAATTAGCCATAGTCAGTGATGAATCGTTGGGTACGATCATCAAAATTGCTTTTATAACCAAACAAATTAAAAAGGAGGATGTCAAATTATGAAAGCAAAGAAACTCTTGGCAGTGCTTCTGTCACTCGTAATGTGCTTTGCACTCGTAGCGTGCGGTGACGATGCAGCCAAAAAAGACGACGCTGCAAAAACTGATACTCAGCAGACTGAGGAAAAGAAAGATGATGCAGCAGAACCTGCAGCAGCAGGCGGTAACAAAGTAGGTATCGCAATGCCGACTAAGTCACTTGAGAGATGGAACCGCGACGGTTCATTCCTCGAGGAGCAGTTCAAGAGCAAGGGCTATGAAGTTAAGCTTACTTTCTCTGACAACAAGATCGACCAGCAGGTAAAGGATATCGAGGGTCTTCTCGCTGATGGCGTTAACCTTCTCGTAATCGCTGCTATCGATGGTGAGTCACTTTCACAGGTGCTCGCACAGGCAAAAGAGCAGAACGTACCGGTTATCTCTTATGACCGTTTGATCATGCAGACCGATGCGATCAGCTACTATGTATCATTTGATAACTACACTGTAGGTAAGCTTCAGGGTGAGTTCGTAAGAGATCAGCTTGACCTTGACAACGCAGCAGGACCGTTCAACATCGAGTTCACTGCTGGTGATCCGGCTGATAACAACGCTGGATTCTTCTTCAACGGTGCTTATGACACATTGAAGCCGTACATCGAGGCTGGTAAGCTCGTAGTTCAGTCTGGTCAGACAGCATTTGATCAGGTTGCTACACAGCAGTGGGATACTGCAAAAGCTATGACACGTATGCAGAACATTCTTGGTTCTAACTACTCAGATCAGCAGCTTGACGTAGCACTTTGCTCAAACGACTCTACAGCACTTGGTGTAACTCAGGCTATCGCTTCTGACTACAAAGGAAAGAACAACGTTCTTGTAACCGGTCAGGACGGTGACGAGGCTAACCTTCAGAATATCGTTGATGGTAAGCAGACCATGACAGTATACAAGGCAGTTGCTAACGAGGCAAAGGTTACACTTGATCTTGGTGTAGCAATCCTTTCCGGAAAGAACCCGGGCGAGGAGCTCATCAAAGACTCAGGTTGGGATTTCGATTGTACATATGATACTTCTTCCTATGACAACGGAACCGGAATCATCCCGTCATTCCTTCTTGTACCGACTGTAGTAACAAAGGACAACATCAAATCAGAGCTTGTTGATCCTGGATACTACACACTGGATGACAAGGGATATGCTCATCCGGTAGGCTGATTGTGAATCTAAGTGAATTCATATAACCTGTAATCCTAAGAAAGGCGAGCGAGGAATCCTCGCCCGCCTTTCGTTATAGTCATAGTGTAAGGAGGTGTTTTTTTGGCTGACTATATTCTTGAGATGAAGAATATCACAAAGCTGTATCCGGGCGTCAAGGCGCTCGATGACGTAAACCTCCAGGTTGAGCGCGGAGAGATCCACGCACTTGTCGGTGAAAATGGAGCCGGCAAATCCACGTTGATGAACGTTCTGTCGGGCACAATCCCTTACGGTGAGTACACCGGTCAGATCATATACAACGGTAAGGAGTGTACGTTTAAGAATATTCAGGACAGCGAAAAAGAAGGTATTGTTATCATTCATCAGGAGCTGGCCCTGATCCCTGAGCTTACCATCGCCGAGAACATGTTCCTCGGAAATGAGCAGGCAAACGGAATGGGCAAGATCAACTGGGCTGAGACTCACATGAAAGCAAGTGAGAGTATGAAGCGAGTTGGTCTGAAAGAAAGATCAACGGTTCTGATCAAGGACATCGGAACCGGTAAACAGCAGCTGGTCGAGATTGCTAAGGCGCTTGCTAAAAATGTTAAGCTCCTTATCCTCGACGAGCCGACCTCTTCTCTGAATGAGGAGGATTCTAAAATGCTGCTTGATATGCTTCTTGAGTTTAAGAAAGAGGGACTTACGTCCATTATCATCACTCATAAGCTTAATGAGGTTGCTTACTGTGCAGATAAGATCACTGTCGTCAGAGACGGTGCTACTATCGAGACAATGGAGAACCCTGAGCACAACATCGATGAGGAGCGTATCATAAAGGGAATGGTAGGTCGTGAGCTTACCAACCGTTATCCGGAGCGTGAGCACAATGTCAGTGATGAGATCCTTTTTGAGGTCAAGGACTGGACTGTGTATCATCCGGTATATACGGAGAAATGTGTTGATGATCACATCAACTTCTATGTAAGAAAGGGAGAGATCGTAGGATTCTCAGGACTGCAGGGTGCAGGACGTACAGAGCTTGCGATGTCACTTTTCGGAAAGAACTACGGAAGCCATATCTCAGGACATGAGATTATCAAGGGCAAGGAAGTTAACCTTAAAAATGAGCACGACGCTATTCAGCACGGACTTGCTTATGCAACAGAGGATCGTAAGACCAACGGTCTTGTCCTCGCAGATTCCATCGCATGGAACACAACCATGGCTCGTATGGAGAAGGTAAGCCACGGTCCGTTCGGAGTTATTGACGTGCCGAAAGAGAATAAGGAAGCAGAGGCGTACAAGGAAGCAATGAACACCAAAACACCAAGTGTTCAGCAGCTTGTCGGTAACCTCTCCGGTGGTAACCAGCAGAAAGTCCTTCTTTCTAAGTGGCTTTTCGCTGAGCCGGAAATCCTGTTCCTTGATGAGCCGACTCGTGGTATCGATGTCGGAGCGAAATACGAGATTTACCAGATCATGAATAAAATGGTAGCTGAGGGCAAAGCGGTTGTTATGATTTCTTCCGAGCTGCCGGAGCTTCTTGGAATGTGCGATCGTATCTACGTTATGAACGAAGGTAAGATGGTCGGCGAGTTTACCGCCGAGGAAGCTACGCAGGAGAAGATCATGAGTGCGATCCTTTCCTCAGATAAAAAGAATAAGGAGGTTTCGGCATGAAAGTGTCTGCATTATTAAAGAAATATACCATGGTCATCGCTCTGGTCGTTGTATTCGTATTCTTTACGATCCTGACCGATGGTAAGATGGTAGCGGCTCAGAATATTTCAAACCTGTTGCTGCAGAACGCATACGTGTTGATCATGGCCTGTGGTATGCTGCTGTGTATCCTTACAGGTGGTAACGTCGATCTTTCGATCGGTTCAACACTTTGTCTTACAGCTGCTCTTGCAGCTAAACTTCTTGGAAGTGATATGCCGCTGATAGTTGCACTTTTGGTTCCGCTTGCAATCGGTGCTGTGATCGGTATCTTCCAGGGATATTTGATAGGTTATGTCCATATACCGCCATTTATCTGTACGTTGGCCGGTATGTTCCTGTTCAGAGGTTTAGCCCGTGTCGTTCTTGATTCAAAGACACTTCCTCTGACCAAGTTTGAAAGCTTTACAGACATATTTACAAGCTACATTGAGATCCCGGGTATAGATAAGGACGGTCAGTATATCTCCGCACTTATCATCGGTATCATCGTAGCGGTTGCTCTTGTGATCTGGACATTCATCAGCATGGGACGCAAAAAGGCTCGTGGTTATGATGTGGGTTCACCGGTTGCAAAGATTGCCCGCACGATTGTGATCGCAGTACTCATCGTACTGTACTCATTCTGCCTGATGAACTACAAGGGAATCCCGGTAATGGTTCTTTGGATCCTCGCTGTAGTACTTATCTTCGCATTTATCACAAGCTCTACGGTATTCGGCCGTTACTTCTACGCAGTAGGTGGTAACGAGAAGGCAACAAAGCTTTCCGGTATCGATCCGAGAAAGGTTTACTTCTGGGCTTACTTCCTTATGAGCTTTTTGGCAGGTCTTTCAGGTCTGCTCGTCGGCGCTCGTATCGGTTCTGTCGACGGTAACATGGGTAACACATACGAGATGGACGCTATCGCATCCTGCTTCATCGGTGGTGCTTCTGCATACGGTGGTTCCGGTACAGTTCCGGGAGTCATGGTCGGAGCTATCCTCCTCGGTGTTATCAACCAGGGAATGTCAATCTACGGATTGCCTGACATGTGGCAGTACGTAGTCAAAGGTCTCGTACTTTTGATCGCCGTTGTATTCGACGTCGTATCAAACCACAAGACCGGTAAGTCATGATGCAGCTGGACGAAAAAAAACAGCGCACGGTCAAAATGACCCTACGTATCGTCGTCGCCGTGTATATCGGCTTTATGGGCGGTATGCTGGTGAAGGGATACTTAGGTGATCCGAATATCGCTTTTCTGATTTTCGGCATCCTCTTCCTCGTACTTGCGGTCGGCTTTATAGTCTACGCGTTGGTGTCTTTTTTCAAGGCTCCGGTCGTGGATGACGTCTCGACAGAGGCGCCGCCGACTGCTGACGAGGTACTTGATGAAAAGGAAACGCCGCAGAAGCTTGGTATCAAAGATATCGCAAGTTATGATAATTCGGATGATGAATAAAAATGGAAAGGCTCGCCTGATGGCGGGCCTTTTTGATTCGGATTATGGTTCATGAAGACAATCATCAGATCACCAGCGTGATATCATTAGTGTCGGTGAGCTTATCTGCCGGAATGTAGTTATCCGCGAGTGACTCGCCATTTAGCGTAAGCGAGCTAAAGCCCGACTCATGTCCGTCCGGATTCTCCACTGTGATATGAAGCTTTTTGCCGCGGAAGGTCTTGTCCATGGAGAAAGACTTCCAATCAGACGGGATCGACGGTGCGAGGCGAAGACCTGCCGGATCGGGACGAAGGCCGAGGATTCCCTCGACACATCCAACCATGATAGTCGATGCGGTACCGGTGAGCCAGTGAACATGAGATCGTCCGTGATTCAGACTTGCTTTGCCCTCGGTAAACTGGCCGAAGCAGTATGGCTCGATAGTTCGCTTGTCAGCTATATCATTTTGAGCCGCAGGATTGTTCTCCATGAAATACTTAAAGGCTCTGTTTCCGTGGCCGAGTAAAGACTCTGCGAGGATAAGCCATCCCTGTGACTGGGAGAATATGCCGGCATTTTCCTTGGATCCGGGGTTGAAGAGAACCGCGAGCGCTCCGTCAAATGCGTGTGCGTGATATGGCGGATCCATGAGTACGGCACCGAAATCGGTGTTCAGACGTTCGAACACCTGTTGCATTGAGGCTTCGGCCTGCTCCTTTGAAGCCAGACCACTGATGACGCCCCAGCTCTGAGGGTTAAGCCACATATTTGCTTCCGGGTCGTTGCGATCACCGATGCGTTCGCCGGTATCCTTGTATCCACGAAGGAAACGATCCTCGTTCCAGCACAGATCCTGAACAAGATCTCCGAATTTTTTCTGTTTTGCCTGCAGCTCATTTTTATATGAAGAATCACCCTTGATGTCAGCGAAGCGCTGGAGTATTGTAAGCGCGTAGTAGTACTGCTCGGCGACAAAGCTTGACTCGCCCATCGCGCCCAGGCGAAGGCAATCGTTCCAATCGGCATGAAGGCCGGCCGGCATTCCGTGTGCTCCGAGATGGTTGTCGGAAAAATCGATAGCACGTTTGAGATGCTCATACACAGAGCCCTGATCCTTGTCGGCAAATGGTATAACTTCGTCTAAAAATGCAGTGTCTCCGGTCTCCGAAATGTATTTCCAGATGGTCGGGAAGAGCCAAAGAGCGTCGTCGGCACGATAAGCCGGGTGTCCGGTTTCCTTTACATAGGACTCGTCCTCCGGAGTATCCTCATGTCCGGGATTGTGTGTGTACTTCACGAGCGGGAGACCGCCTCCGTGATGAACCTGAGCAGAGAGCATGAAGACGATCATGTTCTTTGCCATGTCCGGTCGAAGATGTATAACACCCTGGATGTCCTGAACAGTATCGCGGTAACCGAAGCCGTTTCGCTCGCCGCAGTAGATAAAGGATGCGGCTCTCGACCAGATGAAGGTCATAAAGCAGTTGTATGCATGCCAAGTGTTCATCATAGTGTTGAACTCAGGTGACGGGGTGTCGATCTGAAGAGCATCAAATCTTTTATGCCAATCTTTGGTCAACTCTTCGAGCTCATTTTTGCACACAGCCTCTACACTATTATAATAAGAAGAAACTATTTTTCCGGATTCGGTCTCATCCCTTTCTCCGAGTAAGAATGCTATGGTTTTTGACTGTCCCGGAGCGAGTTTGATCACGGTGGATAAAGCACCGCAGCTGTTCGCGTTGTAGTTGGTCGTATCGGAGAGCTTGCCGCTCGTTACTCCGACCGGATCAGAGTAATCGTGACCGTTTCCTAAAAAATCTGCTCTGTCTCCGCAATAAGACGAAACTTTTTCTCCGGAGAGTCCGAAGAAACGACGTTTGACATTTTTATCATCGATGTCTTCTTGCTGGGAGATGATATCAAGATTTCCGTTTACTTCCTGGAGAATACGGTTTTCCTTGAATGAAGTCCTTGTGATAAACTGTGTATATTGAAGGTTTACCATATCATTTGAGTAGTAGGGGTCATTTGTGAACTCGGCATACCCGGTGACGGTGAGCTCTTTGTCTTCGTTCGTGTTATTTTTCAAAGAAAGCTCCCAAACTTCATAAGTCGCATCCTTTGGAACGTAGTAGGTTGCGACACTTCTGATGCCGGAGTAATCCGAGATGAAACGGCTGTAGCCCATGCCGTAGCGGACGATGTTTACATATTTGTCCGAAGCCGTGGCTGATCCCGAGCCGTCAACACCTGCATTTGCGGCATATGCTTCATCGGCCTCGGCAAAGTCCTTTCTTACGGGCTTCCACGAAGCGGACCAATAATCCTTTGATGCGTTATCTCTTATATAGATATAACGCCCCGGAAAATCCATACTGTTAAAATTGTAGCGAAGGATACGTCCCTTGGCGCCGGACTTGGCAAAAGAATAGCCGCCTGCGTTGTTGGAGATAAGCGCCGCATACTCGGGTGAGCCAAGATAGTTGGCCCAGGGGGTCGGAGTATCCGGACGCAGTATCACGTATTCACGGTTGTCGTTGTCAAAAAATCCGTATCTCATATTTCTCCTCCATTCAGTGTGATTTTTCACTATCCTCCAAATTGACGGGATGAATTCAACCCGTTTTTGATAATCCGGAGTCGCTTCGTTGATAAAACCGAAGCACTAAAACATATTCTACCATAACTTTTCTTATAAAAAAAGTGCATAAAATGAAAAAAAACAAACCCTTTATTGTAAAAAATATACAAAAATAAAAAAAAAAGTGTTGATTATGTGACAAAAGTGTGGTATTATACTCTATGGGCTTTCGAGAAAGGCCCTTAATATCAACCATGAGGGTCAGGCAGACCCCCATGACAACCAAATTTCATTACAGGGAGGAATTCATATTATGAAGAGAAAATGGTTGGCTATCGCGCTCTCCATGGCACTCGCAGTAGGAATGCTCAGTGGATGTGGCGAAGACAAAGAGACCAAGCCTGCTGACAACGCACAGCAGACAGAGGAGAAGAAAGATGAGCCTGCAGAGGAGCCTGCTGAGGAGCCTGCAGAGGAGTCAGTAGATCTTCTCGAAGATGGTGGCGGTAAGGTGCTTAACATCTACTGCTGGAATGAAGAGTTCAAAGAGAGATTTGAGCAGTACTATCCGGATTACAAAGACGGAAAAGTTGGTGACGTAGAAGTTAAGTTCATCCAGAACGTAAACGAGGGTTCAAACTACCAGGATAAGCTTGATGAGGCTCTTGGTAAGCAGGAAAGCGCTGCAGCAGACGATAAAGTCGATCTGTTCATGGCAGAGGCTGACTACATTGCTAAGTATTCATCAGCAGCAGCTGACGTTGCTGTAGATGTTAAGGCTCTTGGCCTTACAGATGATGATATGAGCAACATGTATGATTACACAAAGCAGGTTGCTACTGATGAGAACGGTGTTCTTAAGGGTGTTTCATGGCAGGCATGTCCGGCTGGTATGATCTACCGTCGTTCAATGGCTAAGAAATACTTCGGAACAGATGATCCGGCTGCTATTCAGGAGCAGGTTGCTGACTGGGATAAGTTTGAGCAGGCCTGCAAGACCATCAAAGAGAAGTCAAAGGGTAAGGACTTCATGATGGCTGGACCGAACGATATGCATCGTATCTACACAAACAACGACTCCACTAAGTTCGTAGACGGTGATACACTTACATTCACACCGGGATCAGAGCAGTGGGTTGACAACACCAAGAAGTTCTGCGACGAGGGTTATGTACTTAGCCCGACAATGGGTCTGTGGAGCGAGGATTGGAACAAGAACATGGGTAAGGATGGTCACGTATTCGCATTCTTCGGCCCGGCATGGTTCATCTCCTTCACAATGTCAGCAGCTTCAGGTGCTACAGCAAATGATGACGGAACATACACTCACAAGGATGGCAAGGATTCATACGGTGATTGGGCACTCTGCCAGGGACCGCAGTCATTCAACTGGGGTGGTACATGGATCATGGCTGCAAAGGGTACAGACAACGCAGCACTCATCAAGGACATCATGCTGAAGATGACATGTGATCAGGATATCCTTTACAACATCTCTAAGGATAAGCAGGATTATGTAAACGGTAAGGCAGCTTGTGATAAGCTTTCTGCTGACGGCGTTACTGCTCCGTTCCTTGGTGACCAGGATATGATCGGTACACTTAAGGCTGCAGCTGAGAACATCTCTATGACAAACCTTACAATCTATGATCAGGCTTGCATCGAGAACTCAGAGAACGACTTCGGTGACTTCTTCTCAGGTAAATCTTCTAAGGAAGACTGCTTGAAGAAGTGGCAGGATGATGTACTTAAGAAGTTCCCGAACCTTACAGTTTAATCTGAAAGGGGATCTTTACTAAAGACCTAAAATGGGGGCAGGATTTGTCCTGCCCCTATTTTTAACTCAAATATTCTTTAGGGGGCTTGTTGCTATGGCGAAAAAAAACAGTGCAGCAGTCGCGATAAGACAGAAAAAAAACAAGTTAAAATATGGGAAATGGGGTATAATATTTATCCTTCCGTTTTTTATCGCGTATTTCCTCTTTTCGTTTTATCCGCTGATTACGACGTTTTACTATAGTTTCTTCTCTCGTTTTAAGGATCCTGTTACGATCAAAACGGTTGAGAAGTTTGTGGGATTTAAAAATTATTCCACTTTGTTTACGAAGGAACCGTTCGCGGAGACCGGATTCCTTTATCACTTTGGAAACACATTTTTACTTTGGATTTTGGGATTTATCCCGCAGTTGTTGCTCTCGCTGCTTTTCGCTTCATGGTTTACGGATATTCGTTTGAAGCTGAAGGGCACAGGCATTATGAAGGTAGTTTTGTACCTTCCGAACATGCTGATGGCATCTTCTATCGCCGTCCTGTTCAACAAGTTGTTTGCTTTGAGCGGACCGGTGAATGACCTTCTTGGAACCAATATCGATTGGCTACAATCGGCTTGGGGTGTCCGAGGGCTTATAGCCGCGGTTAACTTCCTGATGTGGACCGGTAACACGACCATCCTTTTGATGGCCGGTATCATGGGTATCGACCCTGCACTTTATGAGGCAAGTGCTATCGATGGTGCCACAGCAGGACAGCAGTTTAGAAAGATTACGTTGCCCATGCTTAAACCTATCATGTTGTATGTGCTCGTCACATCTATGATCGGTGGTTTGCAGATGTTCGATATTCCGAACCTGTTGGTTAAACAGGGTGGTACTCAAAAGGTTGCCCAGACAGTCGTTATGGACATCAGTGCAGGTATCAGTGGATCCGGAGATATCGGTCTGGCCGGTGCGGAATCAGTTATATTGTTCTTCGTCGCCGGTATTATAGGAATCATCCTCTTTAAGTCGATGGAAAGCGACGATGAGAAAGAGAAGCGCAAAAACAAAAAGCGCGAAAAAGCAGAGAGAAAAGCTGCTATGGCAAAGGGGGTGTGATGAAGAATGACTGAAGATTTCAATTCCAATCTTACTGCGGAGGAGAAAAGAGGTCACATCTTCCTCATCATCCGCCGTATTATATCTTACGTTATACTTATTGCCATGTGTCTGCTGTGTGTCTTTCCATTTTTAACACTGCTGGTAAACATGACAAAGAACCACGCTGAGCTGAGCCAGGCGTTCAGCCTGATCCCGGGTGGATCCTTTATAAGGAACTTTACCAGGATCATCAACGATAACAACGTTGCCGTTGTTCGTGCAATGGGTAACTCGCTTCTTATCGGTGCCGTTACCTGTATCATCAACGTATATGTATCTTCGTTGACAGCGTATGGACTTTATGCTTATGAGTTCCGTCTGAAGAAGGTTGCTTATACCTTCATCATGGTAGTCCTGATGGTACCGACTCAGGTATCTGCTCTGGGTTACGTTCAGATGGTTAAGGGTTGGGGCTTTGAGAACGACAATGCGTTCCCTGCTCTGATCTTCCCGGCTATCGCAGCTCCGGGTGTGTTCTTCTTCATTCATCAGTATATGGAGAGTGCACTTCCGCTCGAGATCGTCGAGGCCGGTCGTATCGATGGTGGACACGAGTTCTACATATTCAACTTTGTTGTCCTGCCTATCTTGAAACCCGCTATCGCAGTGCAGATGATATTCTCATTCGTTGCATCGTGGAATAACTACTTCCTTCCGCAGTTGTTGATGCAGAATACATCAAAGACTGCAACGCTTCCGTTGGTCGTAGCCGCGCTGAATGCGTCCGGTAACGATAACTTCGACCTCGGTAAGGTGTATATGGTGCTTGGTTTGGCTATCATGCCGCTGATCGTCGTATACCTGTGCCTGTCGAAGTACATCATCAGAGGTATAGCACTTGGATCTGTAAAGGGTTGACATAGTTTATATAAAAAGAACCTCCCGCGTGAGAGATCACAGCGGGAGGTTCTTTTATATTTAATTTATTCAGATGTTTTATTCGGGAAGCTTCATATCGCCTTCCTTAACCCATCCGATCTTTTTAAGGATCATGTTGAAGAGCGGAGTAAGTACCGCAGGAAGTACGATACAGACGGCGAAAAGTCCGATCCAATCCATCGCTGTGATGGCTTCCTTGGTGCCTTCGGCAACATCCTTTACCCAACCTGAGTAAACACCTATCTGACCGACAAAACCGCAGGTTCCCATACCGGAAGATACAGCAGCACCGTTCATCTGCATACTGAAAAGGCAGGTTGCGATAGGACCTGTGATCGCCGAGGTAAGTATGGGGGCAATCCAGATACGGGGATTCTTGATGATATTCGGCATCTGGAGCATAGAGGTTCCGATACCCTGTGAAACGAGTCCACCCCAGCGGTTTTCCTTAAAGCTCATCACTGCAAAGCCGATCATCTGAGCCGAACAACCCGCAACGGCAGCGCCACCGGCAAGACCGGTAAGACCTAATGCGGCACATATGGCTGCAGAGGAGATCGGAAGTGTCAAAGCGATACCGATGATCACTGATACAAGTATACCCATCAGGAACGGTTGAAGATCAGTAGCCCACATAACGAGGTCTCCGACCCACATTGCTGCTTTTCCAAGCGGTGGTGCTATAAGAGCTGAGAGTCCGATGCCGACACCTACTGTTACAAGTGGGGTTACAAGTATATCAAGCTTGGTTTCCTTTGAAACGAGTTTGCCGATCTCGGCGGTTATGATCGCTACGAAAAGCACAGCCAGAGGTCCTCCGGCTCCCCCTAAAGCGTTGGATGCGAAGCCTGCTGTGATCAGAGAAAACAGTACGAGAGGTGGACACTTCAGGGCGTGGCCTATGGCGACGGCCATAGCAGGTCCACTCATAGCAGCGGCCAGACCACCGACAGTATAGGGTACATCTTTAATGGTGGCTACCGTCATCGTCAGAAACGGTATATCAAACTGTGTTCCTACGGTATCTATGATGGTTCCGATCAGCAAGGAACAAAAAAGTCCCTGTGCCATCGCACCAAGTGCGTCGATGCCGTATCGTTTTAGTGAAATCTCGATGTCTTTCTTTTTCAAAAACTCCTTCATTTTTAGTTACTCTCCTTGTTTTTTATGTGAATCGCATTAAAGCGAATATCACCAATTTAGTAGAACGATCTCCTCGCCGGTGGATTCTTCGAGTTGGATATCCTTTGCCTGGAACTCATTTTTCTGGAAAAATGACATGGCTCCTTTGTTCTTTGTATATACTGATGCTTCGAGGATTCCCATCTCATCCTTTAGTTTATCGAGCAGAAGGGAGCCGATCCCTCGCCCTCTCTGGGTGTCTACGACAGTGATCGCGACCATCTGTTCTTCCATGGAGCCGGCGAAGCCCATGATCACACCGTCTTCTTCATATATATATACGGTGGCGATGCTCATCACTCTGAGGACTTCCTTGTAGTTTTTGCTCCAATACTTTTTGGGGATAAAGCTCTGTTCGGCTACATTGCTCTGGAGCCATATCTCCATCATCTCTTCGATTAGTTTATCGGTACCCTTTCCGGGCTTGAGTTTGCGAATGTTTTTGGCCTGAGCCGGGAGTGCCTTGCCGGATTTTTTGGCAGCCTCTTGAGCGGCCTTTTTCTCTGCTGCTTCTTTTTCGGCTTTTTCCTTGGCAGCTTTTTCCTTGGCGGCCTTCTCCTTAGCGGCTTTTTCCTCCGCAGCTTTTTTATCGGCTTCGGCCTTTTCTTCTTTCCAAAGCTTTTCTGCTGTCTGCGGAGTTCCGATAGAGGCGATGACCTGACCGATGGCGCCGATGTCCTTGATCACATCCGAGCCGCCTTCGAGTCGGTGACCCGTGTTCTTGATCTCGACAAGTGGGAGGCCGAGTTTTTTGCACGCAGCCCGAAGAGCTTTTATCTCAATATGCTTGTCGTCTGTGCCGCTGGCAACTCCTGCGATAGAGCGTTCTTTGTTGAGGTAGGCGTATATGGCCTCGAGCGGTGTGTAGAGAATATGTGTAATATTATCAGCTCCGAGCATGTCTTCGAGCATCATTCCGATAACGGTGCCGACAGATTTTTCTGCAAAAATGACGTGCTCGTAGTCTGAAAAATCGACATCTTTAAGGCGCTTGACAAGGTTTCTGGAAGCTATGTCAGCGTATTCGTCCAGATCCTCAGTATCTCTCACGCCGTAATCGTCGACAGGGATCACTTCGTAGCCTGCGTAGGAGTATGCGATCCTTGTGTAGTATAAAAGCGGGCAGTCTACGCTGTAGCGTATGCCCGGAAGAAGTATCAGAAGTCCCTTTTTCATACAGTCCCTCCGTTTCGGCTATAAATTATGCTACATTTTACCAAGAATAAAAGAAAGTGTCAAGAGAAGAATAGTACAGATTCTGTCAGGTTAGAAGTGTCAGATTTGGCTTGCGGGCGGAAGATTTTTAATGTATAATCAGATGAGCGGACGAAATGTCTGCTGCACGGAGGAAACATGAGTATGATGAAAAAAGCCATAGTAGGTATGAGCGGCGGGGTAGACAGCGCAGTGTGTGCGTACCTGATGAAAATGGCCGGATACGATGTGATAGGCCTGACTTTGAAAACCTGGATCGCTGAGGATGGGACACAGAGCAGATGTTGCGAGCTTGATGACGCGCAGAGGATCTGTGATGTTTTGGGTATACCCTACTATGTTCATTCCTGTATGGATGAGTTTGATAAAAGTGTGATAAAGCCATTTATAGATTGCTATCTTCATGGGAAAACGCCTAATCCCTGCATAGGTTGCAATAAGGATATTAAATGGGAAAAAATGATGGAGGCTGCGCGGATGTACGGTGCGGATGTAGTCGCGACCGGACACTACGCATCTGTTGTGGAGCTTTCGAACGGAAGATATACAGTGAAGGCCGGTGAGTATGCGGACAAGGATCAGAGCTATATGCTTTACAGGCTTACACAGGAGCAGCTACGCTCTACTGTTATGCCGCTTGGCAAACTCTCAAAGGATGAAGTGAGAAAGATTGCAAAGAAAGCGGGTCTTCCCGTAGCGGATAAACCGGACTCTCAGGAGATATGCTTTATCCCGGATGGTGACTATGCTTCATATATAGAAGAGCATGCGGATGAGATTCCGGGTGAGGGGAACTTCGTTGATGAGGAGGGGGGAATCCTCGGAAAGCACAAAGGGATCATTCATTATACCGTGGGACAGAGAAAGGGATTGGGGATAGCACTTGGGTATCCCGCTTTTGTAAACAGGATATGTCCGGATACGGGTGATATAGTGCTGGGCAAAGAGGACTCGATCTATCGTTCGCAGATAGATGTAGAAGATATCTCGTTTGTAGGACTTGAAGATATCGAAGAAGGTGAAGAGGTGTCAGGTGAAGGACTCCGTATCGGTGGCGAAGGCATGAAGGGATTCTATGACATGATGCTGCCGAGG
>ONKC01000102.1 GCA_900318295.1 uncultured Eubacteriales bacterium | reverse complement strand
CATCGGTTTTTTCTCCTCAGGCAGTTCCTCCTCTTCCACTTTAGGCGATTTGCCGCTCTTCTTGATCTCCTCGAGCACCTCAAGTGCGGTCTTCGGTGGCGGCGGAACCTCCTCAAACACCGGAAGGTTTTCCATGATCATCTGCTCACCGGGCTCCGGATCCTCAGGCTCATCCTCGACAGCCTTCACTTTAAACTTCTCCTCGTCCGGCTTCTCGGCGATCTCGACCAAAGGATAGCACAGCGGCGCAAACTCACTTCCGTCATAAAAATACTCCAGCGTATAGTCAATGCTGTCGACATACTGGTTGCCCTCGGTATCCGAGAAGAAAAGCCTGAACTCCGGCGTGTATATATCAAGCAGGGCCTTTCCGCGGTCAAGCGGATAGGTCTTCTCATCCAAAGTGTTCAGATAGACCAGCGTGACACTCTCGATATCGGGCGTCATGCAGGTCAAAAGATGCCTGAACATGATGTGCGGAAGGTGCTTCGCAAGATCTGATTTTTCCGCAAGATCACTCTCCTGCCCATCCTCGGGTGCGGTCCCGATCACATCCTCCTTTGTCAGCATCTCCGTATAAAGGTAGCCCAGATCGGTACTGATCCTCTCCTTCTCGATCTGGTCTCTCACAAACTCCCTGATCTGCTCCTCATAGGTAGAGTAAGCCACGGGATTGATCTGTCTGTTCTTGACGATGTTTGCGTACAGATACGCTTTTCTCGCATCATTTAAGTGGTTCTCGTACTGGAAGTACGAAAGGATATTTGCCGGCAGAGGCTCGTATGAGTTTGGATCGACTGTGTAAACATAGTACTCGAACAGATCCGTGATCCTGAGCATTTTTGAAACACCCTTTTCATACCACGAGAAAAATCTCTTGTCACGCTTTTCGTAGCGGATAAGCAGTGCGCAGATATTTTTCAAAGTATCGTCGTTCGGGTAAAGCTCGTAGATGCCGTAAAGAAGGTTCATCAAAAGCGCTCCGGTGCCCTTGCCCAAAGGATCGTTCTCCCTGGTGTAACCGAACCCCTGGCCGCTGTCGATGAGCGGCAGACCTCTTCCCTCGGAAAGCACCGTGATCACATCGGCCATCTCCTCGGTGATAAGTCCCTGTCTGAGTCCGTAAAGCAGCGCGCGCAGGTTCAGCGCATCAAGCTCGGTAAGGAGCTGTGGCTCGCCTCTGTAGCACTTGATCAGCTCTGAGTAAAGGATCGGGCTGGCTGAGCCTTTTATCAAAAATTTCCTGATCCTCTCCACTCTGTTGAACGCAGATGCGTATTTTTCCGTATCGCAACGCAAGCCCAGAACCAGCAAAACCTCGCTGAGATACCCGTTCTCGGCATATGTAGAAACAAGCCTCGACAACTCCTCGCGGTCCTCATCGCGCTCGGAGTAAAGAAACTTGACGTATTTGTTCAAAAGGAATCTCTCGATGACAGACTGGTCCTCGCCGAAGCCCGGCGCCTGCTCGTTCTCCGTATCGCGGTAGAACTCAAGCTTGGATGCCTCACTCGAAAGGATCCATGCCATGTAGCCCTTGAGTGGGGTACTAAACGAGAAAGTGAGTCTCTCGAGCACGGATCTGTGCTTCTGTAAAAATACCTTGAACTCGTCCTTGGTAACTCTTCCCTCCTCGAAGGCGAGAAGTGAACGCAGCAAAAGCAGCTCTACAGCCTGCTTCGCACGTGAGATCTTGCGATCCTTTGCACCCACGGGACTGTGAACCACGATCTCAACCTCATGAGACTCATAAGGCGAGGTGAATCTGATGGCTCCGACATGATTGCCGGCGGGAACCCGCCCAGCGACGATCTTGAAGTC
Source organism: uncultured Eubacteriales bacterium (assembly GCA_900318295.1). GTDB lineage: Bacteria > Bacillota > Clostridia > Lachnospirales > Lachnospiraceae > Eubacterium_F. The sequence goes on along the minus strand of ONKC01000102.1, from coordinate 4,274 downwards.
AAGTCGTCCCCTCATATCGATGAACTCATCCGTCCAGAGTATTTTTCTGTCTGCCTCTATGAAATCACCCGAAACATCCACTCTGATCGCAGTGGATCCCCAGGCATTCAGATTTACCATTATGACATCTTCGATATCGCTGCCGGAAAGCTCGTACTCCATGTTCTCGCTATGCTCAAGCATAAAGCGGACCGGCTCCTTTTTATCGAAGGCAACCAAAAACTCCTCCATCCCGGAAAGTCCGGTGTTGCCCTTCATCAGGCGGTCGTAGACAAGCCTTCCCTCAGGGTCACGATATAAAAATGTCTCCTTGAAGCGCGGGTCCTTAAAAAGCTTCAGACCCTCCTTCGGGTCTTTCTCGGTGCGCTTCATCAAAGTGAAATAGTCACTGACCTTTCTTCCCTCATCATCAGTGAGGACAGGCGCAATGACATTTATCTCGTAAGGTACCTTCAGCTCGCCGCAGTCGGTCACAAGCAAGAGCTTTCCGGCGATGTTCGTCCCGGCGATAAGCTCTGTCGCGTCAACCTCGACGGTAAGGACGTTCTCCTCGCCCTCGAAGATCGGCAAAAATGTGATCTCCTGCACATCGCAGAACCCAAAACCCTTCATCTTGGTATGTCTTGAGTTGGAAATGGTAAAGGTTGTCTCGGCCTTCATCCCGGCCACAACCTCTATCTCAACCTTTTCCGGAGAGATGACAGGCTTTGGTGCCTCGTATGTGAAATTCCCTTTTGCCAGGAAATATATCTTTTCCCTCATCCTCTTCCTCCATGCAGCATGGATTTACCCTACAGTATCTGTTATCAGTCGATCATCTGTAAATAATATCATGACGTCCCGGTCCGTTTGAGACCATTTTTACCGGAACCTCGAGCTCTTTTTCGATGAACTCGATGTACTTGCGGCAGTTCTCCGGCAGCTTGTCATACTCGGTGATGCCGCCGATATCGCATTTCCATCCGGGGAGTGTCTCGTACACGGGCTTGGCTTTTTTCAAAAGGTTCGTCGTCGGGAAATCCTTCGTAACCTTTCCGTCGATCTCATAGCCCACGCAGATCGGCAGCTCGTCGAGGTAGCCAAGGACATCGAGCACGGTAAGAGCAACCTCTGTCGCACCCTGAACCCTGCATCCGTAGCGGCTCGCCACAGCGTCAAACCAACCCATACGTCTCGGTCTTCCGGTCGTAGCGCCGTACTCACCACCGTCTCCGCCTCTGCGTCTGAGCTCATCCGCCTCGGCCTCGTCTTCGATCTCGCTGACAAACTCGCCCGCGCCGACCGCCGATGAGTAAGCCTTTACGACCGTCACGATCCTTCCGATCTCGTACGGCGGCACTCCGGCACCGATCGCACCGTAGCCGGCCAGAGTCGAGCTCGATGTAACCATCGGATAGATTCCGTGATCGGGGTCTTTGAGGCTTCCCAGCTGACCCTCGAGAAGTATTCTCTTTCCTTCTTTTCTCGCATTGTATAAAAATGTTCCGACATCGCAAACATATGGCTCGATCATCTGACGGTACTCCTTCATGGTCTCCATCAGTTCATCCACGTCAAGCTCAGGCTTGTGATACAAATGCGTGAGCAGGATATTTTTCTTTACTGCGATACCCTCAAGCTTCTCACGAAGCTCTGCCTCGTCAAAAAGCTCACTGACCTGAATACCGATCTTTGCGTATTTGTCAGAGTAGAAAGGCGCGATACCGGACTTGGTCGATCCAAAGGACTTGCCTGCAAGACGCTCCTCCTCGTATTTATCAAAAAGAATGTGATAAGGCATCACGATCTGAGCACGGTCGGATACCTTGATCTTTGGCATTGGCACGCCCTTTTTCACGATCTCGTCGATCTCCTTTACAAGTTCGGGGATGTTTAGTGCCACGCCATTTCCGATGATGCTCGTCGTATGGTCATAAAAAACGCCGGAAGGCAGGATATGAAGCGCGAACTTTCCGTAATCGTTCACGATCGTATGTCCGGCATTCGCTCCGCCCTGAAAGCGAACGATGATATCGGACTCCTCTCCCAGCATGTCTGTAATTTTTCCTTTTCCTTCGTCGCCCCAGTTGGCGCCTACCACTGCAGTGATCATAAAACCTACTTTCCGGAGCCTGTGCTCCTGGCTGATTTCGGTGTTCCGATACCGTCAGGCCGTCACACCAATTTCTTATTATATACTATTTTGCATACTCGTGTCAAGGATTTATGCCTCGATCCCGAGCTTTTCCGCACACATCTTATACCCCTTCTCCGGCCAGTCCTTTGCGGCCTGGATGGTGAGTATCGGTTCGGTCTCATGCATCGCGTTGTAGAACCACATCGCTGCCTCCTCGTAGTCGCCCTTATCGTAGAACCAGTGACCGAGCTCGCAGCACATCTCAGCCGACCCCTCCGTCAAAAGATCCTTCAGGCTCATCTTCAGCATCGTATCGGCATCTCCCTTTAGTCTGGCAGCATGACAAACTACGCAGACAGCCTCCTTCACCTCGTCGATGGATCTGGTTTCATCACAAGCGCTCTGCACAAAGACAGGTTCGGCTGCGAAAAAATCATCATCACTTCCCGAGATAAAAAGCTCCATGGCGTACATATGATGAAGGTGCTTCGAGAGCCTTCTGCCTTCAGCGAATTCTTTCAGAAAAATGCGGTAATCACGGCCGCTGTGGAGTCCTTCGGGCTTGTGCGTGATGACGATGTCCGAGTCATAGATCAAGGGGTCCAGTCTCATCTGCTCATGCACCGGCTCAATCCATGTGAACGTACGCAGTCTTTTAAACAATTTCGGACGCAGCTCTTCGTCAAAGTTGTATGCTGTTCCGTTATCGAGCTGGTTCCCGTAGATGAATTGGACGATTTCTATGTCAGAAATCAAGTTACGTTTTAATATATCAAACTTTGCCCAATTTTCGTCATCTAAGACCTCATCGGCGTCCGCGGAATAGATGTAATCTTTGGTTGCTTTTGAGAAGGCAAAGTTGCGCGCTGCGGAAAAATCGTCGATCCAGGTGAAGTCGTAGATCTTATCTGTGTAGTGGGCTGCGACCTCCTTTGTTGCGTCGGTCGAGCCGGTGTCGACGATGATGATCTCGTCCATCAGGCCGTGGAGCGAGTCGAGGCAGCGTCCAAGCGTCTTTTCCTCGTTTTTTACTATCATGCATAAGCTGAATTCCATGGGTATCCTCCTTGGTTATATATGCTAAATGGTTGGTTACTTGAAGACATCCGGGATGCAAGTGCATATGCGTTGCATCCCTGGTTTGGTTATATTTGCGACATTTATATCAGAATGACCAGGCTACGATGTTTAATTGGATGGAACGAAAGCCTCTGTATTCATTGATAGATGGTTGGTAAGCAAGTGCGAGTGTTTTATCGGACTTGCCGCGGCGAAGCAGGTCGAGTTCATCGTCGCCGTACTTTTCGATCACATCACGGTCAAACTCGTCTGCAGCCGAGAAAGCTACGGCTTCTAGGGTGGTTCCTTTATCATCGGTTACCTGCAACTTTAGATGCTGGCACTCCGCACCCATATAGTAGACATGCGAAATCTTTAGATCTCGTTGCGCAAATATCGGTCTGGGGTTTGCCACCCCAAAGGGCCCCATCTTATCGAGCTCGTCTATCAGCTTTTCAGAGAGGTATCCGAGCGGGACTTCTAAGTCGATGGCAAGTTCGGCTACGAAGTCTTCTGCACATAGTCCGCTTTTTTTATTCAGTTTGGTCTTCAGTTTATCAAAGTTTGACTCCGGAATGGTCAGACCAGCCGCCATCTCATGACCACCGAAGGCAGTCGTCAGGTCTTTGACCTCCATCAGACGGTCAAACATGTGGTAATTTTTGATGGATCTGCCCGATCCTTTGAGATATTCTTCGTTCTCGTCATCCCCGGAAGCCCCGTCAGTAAACACGATTGCGGGATGATTAAATCTTTCTTTTATTTTTCCGGCTATCAGGCCCACTATCGACTCATGTACCCCCGGCACATATACGACCAGGACGTCTTCCATCACTCCTCTGTCAGCATCCGGGTTGTCACGGTAGAGGATATCCAGAGCGGTTTGAAGACCTTCCTCTGTCATTTCCTTTCGTCTGTCGTTCAAGCCGACCAGTTTTTCGGCGAGTTCTTTTGCTTTTAATTCGTCTGCTTCACTTAGAAGCCCAAACGCATCACTGACTTCTGCGATCCTTCCGGTCGCGTTTAGCGTAGGGCCGATACGGAACCCTATATCACTGGCTTTCAGAGGCACATCCTCCAAGCGCAAAAGCTTCAATAA
>ONKC01000097.1 GCA_900318295.1 uncultured Eubacteriales bacterium | reverse complement strand
GGCCATGAAAGTATAGAAACTATAACATATGATACAGATAGAATGAATTAGATTGTGAGGGCATTTTATGAATGATCTCTCCATCTTCAAGCATAAAAAGAGCGCCGTTTCAGCGCTCTTTTTTGTCGTTTTGTCAGTATATCACCGGCTCACCAGGATGCGCGGATTTGATATGTTTCTTTAAATCAGTTTCTTTTTCATATGATTTTGTACAATACTGGCAGAAATACTTTTTCTTTTTGCCTGCCTTGTTTTCTCCTTTTCCGCCACTGATGTTTTCAAGTTCATCTTCATCCAATTCACGAATCTCACTCATAATTATTTCTCCTTTCCAACAAATAATCTACTGTCTACTCCGGTGGCACACCGCGCTGCTGCTTCTACGCGGCTCCACTTCCACGTTCCGTCCGGAGGGCACATCTTCTGTCCGACTCCGGCTGCTCACTGCGCAGCTGCTTCTGGTGGCACACTACGTAGTTACCTCCGACACCACTACTCAGTGCACATTCGCGTGCAGCGATTTTATATGCTTATTAAGGTCTTTCCTCTTATCAAACTCTTCACCGCAAAAATCGCACTTATAAATCGATTTTCCCGCTTTTGAAACATCAAGCTTTTTCTTTCCGCCGGAGATTTTCTCAAGCTCTTCCTCGTTTAATTCTTCCAAATTATTCATAGCTACTTCCCTCCTTTTTTTCAGTAATCTTGCCGTCTTCCAAAACAAAAACTCTATCGCAATCACGTATCGTCGACAGACGATGTGCTATAACGATCCTGGTACAATCAAGCTTGCCGAGTGCTTCGGTGACACGCTTCTGCGTGCGGTTGTCCAGAGCGCTCGTAGCCTCGTCAAAAATCATAACCTTGGGCTTGGACGCCACTGCTCTTGCGATCAAAAGTCTCTGCTTCTGACCACCCGATATACCACCCTGGCCCTCCGAGATTATCGTACTCATGCCCATCGGCATCTGCCTGATATCATCACCTATCCCGGCAATATCCGCTGCCTCCCAGGCTTCCTCTACAGTCAACCCCGGAGACACCAAAGCTATGTTTTCAAAAATGCTCCCGGGTATCAGTTCTCCACCCTGCAGCACCACACCGATCTGCGAGCGAAGGGACTTTAGATCCACCCTGCTCACATCCTGTCTACCATAGTAGACTGCTCCTTTTTCAGGCGTTTCGAATCCGAGAAGAAGTCGCACCAGGGTAGATTTTCCGCACCCCGTCTTTCCTATTATCGCCACATAATCACCGGCACCGATCTCCATCGAAACGTCGTTGAGAATGTACGGTGCATTTTTATCATAGCGAAATGAAACATGGCTGAGCGCGACATGCCCTCTTATCTTAGCGATCGGCTTTTTATTTTTACTGATCTCCGGCTGCTCTTCCAGTATGGGTTCCGCGAGCTTCATCGCCGGTTTGATACGCGAAAGCTGAACCACCGAGCTTCCAAGCGTCACAAACGCGCCCATTATGACGCCGTACGCTGCATTAAACGCGTAGTAATCCGCCACATCCACCTTCATCATGACTGAAAGATAATATATCGCGAGTGTTCCGCAGAGCAGGATCATTTTTCTTATCACCGGCTCAATCTTTAAAAATAACGGCGGATCGTAAACCAGCTTCGCACCCTGTGCATACGAGGCAGCCCACCTCGAAAACGCACTGTTTTCGGCTCCTGCCAGCCTGATCTTGCGGATTCCCGAGATCAGATCGTACTCCATACCCATCAACTTCGCCTCGTGCTGCATGTGTTTTTTCGTGATGCGCATGCGAATCACCGTCCCGATGACCATGATCGCAAAGGTTAAAAATACCACGCCAAGCGACGGCAGCACGAGCTCCGGCCCGAACCTCACAATCTGGATTATATAAAGGAGTGACGAGATCGACAAAAGCCCCATCCCGAAAAACTCCTCTATTATTATATCACATAATTCCTGAATTGACATAGCACGAGTTGAAAGATCTCCCGCACTGTATTTACGGAAAAATGACACGTTAAGCTGCAGCAGCCTCGTCATCACGGCCGCCTCGACGCTTAAAGAGGTACCGAGTTTCATTCTTTCGACTACCAGCTCTTTTGCCGCGTCGAAAAGTATCATCGACAAACGGATCATTACAAGTGTTATGCCCGCAGTGACTAAAAGTCTCGTGCTCCCAGTAGATACGACAGGTCCGATCACTGCCTGCGTTATGTTCGGGATCAAAAGTCCCACCATACTGAAAAGCAAGGTATATATCACGACTCTCAGCACATCACCGAACGAAAGACATCCGACCATATATGTGATGAGATCCTTTATGCCTATTTTTTTAACAGGTAACGGTTTATAAAAACAGTAAGCTTCTTCTCTGAAAGAATCAGCATTCGAGCGTCCCACATGAGTTCGCTTGCCTGTCTTCGGGTCGGTATAGGTATAGCCTCCGAGCTTTCCGGGCAGCAGTGATACCGGCGTATCGTCAACCCAGCCAAGCATCGGGCCGTATGCTTTTTTATACCAGTCTTTTTCGAGACTTACTCTGCGACGCATCATACCGTATGGGCGCAGGCAATACTCGATCCCTTCGGTTAGATCTTTGATCCTGTCCGGGATCGCGATCGGCTTGAAGTGATGATATTTCAGGATCTCATCGATGGCATCCTTGGTGTACATCCTCTCATTGGCAAGCTCTGTCGTGCCTTTTTTTCCGAGAACCGATGCCGCCACATTGATAAATGACTCCTCAAGTCGCTCATCATCCTGTACGTATCTGGCCTTTATCTGCTCATCAAACCAACTCATCTGTTACCAACTCCGAATACAAACCATTCATTTTCAACAACTCTTCATGTGTTCCGCGTTCTGTAATCTGTCCGTGATCCAAAACGATGATCTCGTCGCAATCCTTTACTGTCGTCAAACGATGCGCGATCACTATGCATGTGATCCCTCTGTCGCAGATCCTTTTTACTACCTCAGCCTCAGTCTCTGCATCGAGCGCGCTCGTGGCCTCATCAAGTATGATAATGGACGGATCTTTTGCCAAAACACGGGCTATCTCCAGGCGCTGGCGTTCGCCGCCCGAGAAATTTTTACCGCCCTCTAAAATCTTTCCTTCATAACCATCGACTCTCCCTATGATCTCGTCATGCATCCCGGCATCCCGTGCGGCCAGGATCATCTCGAAGTCCTCGATGGTGTCATCCCACATTTTTATGTTATTGGCGATCGTATCTTCAAACAGAATAATATCCTGATCCACAACCGCCAGCGAACCCGTGAACACCTGCCTGTTTATGGTATCTATCGGCTTTCCGTCAAAAAGGATCTCTCCTTTCCACGGCTTGTACAGGCCTGAAAGCAGGCTCGCGATAGTCGACTTTCCACAACCGCTCTCGCCCACGATAGCAACCCGCGAGCCCGGCTTTACATGCATCGAAAAGTCTGTGATCAGCGGCTCGCCAAGCGGCGCGTAGCCAAACACGAGGTCCTTTATCTCGATCTCGCCCCTCAGCTTTTCGAACTCTTCGGTGGCGGCTTCTACGGCTTCTTCTTCCGCCGCTCTGCCTGCTGTGGCGGTGGCACCTGCTGCGCTTCCGGCAGTGGATGCCGCCCCTCCGGTGGCTGTCCTGCCTGCCGTTTCTGTGGCTGCTGCGGTTCCGCCTGCTGCTCCGGCACCGACTGTCCCGCCGGCGGTCCCCGCAGCCTCTCCGTCTATCCCGGGTTCCCTCGGGTACCTCATTACGTCATTTACACGCTCAACCTGCATCGTCATCTCGCGAATCGTCTTGCCCGACTCGATCGCTGATACAGCCGGTCGTAGAAACAGCTGAAGTATCTGCTGAAACGCGAGGATCATTCCGATCTCAAACTCCCCGTGCAAAACCAACCAAACGCCGGCTATCAATATCAGGTCTCCGGCTATCTCACTTATCAGTGCCGGAATGATTCCCAGGTACGTGTCATTTTTAATATAACGGCTCCTGCTCGCATACACTGCGGCCTGGCAGCCGGACCATTTTTCAAAAAAACCGTTTTCCGCTCCGCACGACTTTATCGTCTCCATCATGTGAATGCCGGACATCGTGTATGAGTGCAATCTTCCTTCGTCTCGCATCTCGACGCGCGTTATGTTGATCCTTTGCGTGGAGATGATGCGAGCCATCAGCGCGTGGATCAGGATGCTCACGATCCCGACGATCGACAGGTACACATGATAGCGAACCATCATCAGAAGGTACACCACCATCATCACGGAGTCGAGAAACAGCGGCGCCACACTGTGTACAAGCGTCTCGGAAATCCTCTCATTCATCTCGTGACGATCGATCAGATCGCCGGTCATTCTCTGCGAGAAAAATGACATCGGCAGTCTGAACAGATGCCACATATATCGAATACTGCCCATCACCGCCATTTTTCCGTGGATTCTGAGTGTGTAGATAGCTTCAATCCACCCGACGATTATGTTCAACAGCGTAAATATTATCAACAGCAAAAAAAACGGTCCTACCCACCCCGGCTGGTCACCGGTCAGGAGATTGTCAAGGAACACCCTGGTCATCGCGGGGTTTACCATATCAAAGATATAACCGAGCACGGCGGTGAGGACGACAAATATTACCGCGCGTTTCATTCCCTTTAGCTGAGTGATCAGGTACTTAAAAATACCCTGTCTTGATCCACCGGGCTTGAACTCTTCTGTCGGCGAAAGGGTCAGGGCGACTCCGGAGAAGCCTCTTTTAAACTCATCCCATCCCATGCGCTGCGCGCCACCCGCGGGATCATTTACATATACGTGTTTTCCTCTGATCCCGTTCACAACCATAAAGTGGTTATCTTCCCAGAAAACAATGCACGGAAAAGGAAGGCCGGAAAGCTCCTCGGGCTCAAGGCGAAAGCCTTTTGCCTCCATGCCGTGGTGCCTGGCCGCACGAAGCATATTCTTGGCGTTTGATCCGTCTCGAGACACTCCGCAATCTATGCGAAGCTGCTCCATCGGAACCCACTTACCATAGTAAGCGAGAATCATTGCGAGACATGCAGCGCCGCACTCAAGAGTCTCCATTTGAAGTATGACCGGCGGACGCGTCAGCTTTTTTTTCATCTATTTCCTCCGATGACTAATCTGTTTGCTTGCTTGTTTTCTAATGTTTTATCGGCTTGACTTGGTTTTGTTTTCTGATGTTTTTACCGGACTAAGTTGTTTGTTATTGGGTAATACCGGACTAAAACGTCTCATCCAAACAGAAAACTGATCGGCTTTACTCCTTCAACACGAATGACCGCCTCATATACTCCGTCAGGCAGATCCGTGTCAGCAGTTACTCTATATACAGAGTCAGAAGGCTCTTCTGCTTCTTCATTCTGACTTTCTTCCGAAAACGATTCTTGCGAATCTTTCGAGATATCCTTGATAACTTCCTTTTTTCCATCCATCGTGAATTCATCTCCGACATGGACTAACTCACCCTGATTTTCACTCAGCGAGAAAAACGCTTCGTGATTCATAACGAATCCGACGTGTTTTATGGATATAGTCAGCTCATCCATACATGCCCATATAAATATCGCTGCAACCACAGTAAATACCGCTGCAAAAGCGATCCACATTGACGGGCGGATGACTCGTAAGTATCCATCAAGCTTCTCAGGAGAAGTGATCCTTTCGTTGGTTTGTTCCATTTGTGTACTCTCTTTCTGTCACATGTTAGCATGTATCTGATTATGATGTTACATGTTTGGTTGGTGCTTGGATGGTGTTTGGTTAGTGTTTGGTTGTGGTTAGTGTTTGGATGCTTGGTAGCTTATCTAAACCACTGTTAACAAGCGTTTTTCCTATAGATTAAGGTATCACATCTACCGTTTTCTGTCAACAAATGATTCGCTTCCCGACATATGCCAGCGGGCTGGGGCTCGCCTCCTCGATATATGCCAGCGGGCTGAGGGAGGTCCTGCGGCCGAGCCACTTTTACTGCCTTTCGGAGGACCTGCGGCCGGGCCACTTACCGGATTCTGTGGCAAAGAGCGACCGAAATCGATCGTTTGACTTCGTTTTGGGGGTGGCACCGGCAGAATTTCCGACCAAATCGGGTTTTCGGCACAAATAAACGGAACTTTTGATTCTACTCCTGTCGTAGATTTTGAGTGGCACCGGCAAAAAATCCGACCAAATCCTATTTTTTGCTCGTTCAGTCGGAATTTTTCAGTGTTTCTTATAGATCATTACACATGTCGCCCGTGCTCGGGAGTGTCGCGACAAGATAATCTGTCCTGATTTGACACAAATTTCCGACTAATCGAGCGAAATTTGCTATTTAGTCGGAACTCCGGCGTGACCCGCCCTCTCTACTCCAGAAGCACCCTGGGAAAATTTCCGACTAAACAGCCAAATTCGGTGGTTCAAACGGAACTTTTCCCGGTTCCACCCCCCAAATCCGCCCCTCTTTTGTTGACACGTTTTTGGCCCGGTGTTATAATTTACGTAATTGAACAATTGATAAGTTTACAAAGAAAGGAGTCCAAATGAAAGAGTTCAACAGATTCTCAGCAGTATTACTTTCCATCACCCTGATGCTTTCCGTATTCGCCGGTTCAACCGTAGCTGCCAAAGCAGCTCCGAAGCTTAACAAGACCAGTGTTAAGCTTGTCGAGGGGCAGAGCATCACACTAAAAATGAAAAACGTTTCCAAAAAGAAGGTCACATGGAAAACCTCAAATAAAAAAGTCGCCACCGTATCAAAGGGTGTCGTAAAAGCCGTTAAAAAAGGCAAGGCAACCATCACGGCGAAAGTAGCAAAGAAATCCTATAAATGCAAGATTACTGTCTTTGCAAAAGAAGAGGATGCATCCGACTTTGTACTGTTATCAGATGCCGTACCTGACGCAATCCTCGAGATCCGTTACTACTCAACCTACAACTTTATCGGCGATCGCATAGATGGCTACGAAGAACCTGTGGCACTTCTCACAAAGGAAGCAGCCTCAGCTTTAAAAAAGATCAGCGATAAGCTCAAAGCAAAAGGCTATCGTCTGAAGATATACGATGCTTACCGTCCTCAGAAGGCTGTAAACCACTTTATGAGATGGGCCAAAGACGCCACAGATACCCGCATGAAGCAGTACTTCTATCCCGACCTTGAAAAGACAGAGCTCTTCCCACTCGGTTACATCGCCGAGCATTCAGGCCACAGCAAGGGAAGCACCGTCGATCTGACTCTGTTTGATATGAAAACAGAAAAAGAAGTCGACATGGGCGGAACCTTTGATTTCTTCGGCGAGCTCTCGCACCCTGATTACAGAGGCATCACCGACGAGCAGTACAACAACCGCATGATCCTTCGCGAGGCCATGATCGATGGCGGATTCGACCCGCTCCCCGAGGAATGGTGGCACTTCACCCTCAAGGACCAGCCGTATCCCGACACCTACTTCACCTTCCCGGTAAGAAAAGATGTTGTCGGAAAAATGGTCCCGTCCGCAGGAGCCACCTCCACCAATCCCGTGGAAGAAACTGTCGTAGACGTCGCATCACCTGAGTGGGTCACAAAAATCCCCGCTGCATCAAAATGCGATCAGCTCTGCGTAGTCGTAACGGAAAAATCGGAAACATCATCAGGATGGTTCACCTTTCATAAAAAAGACAAGAACGGCAAATGGCGCATGCGCATAACCACGCCTTGTTTTATCGGAAAGAACGGACTCGGCAAGACCAAAGAAGGCGATCTGATGACGCCGGTAGGAACCTTTACTCTTACTGATGCTTTCGGACTCGCCGATGATCCGGGATGCAAAATGAAGTATGTCAAAGCGACGGATAACACCTGGTGGTCAGGAGACCCGAACTACATGTACAACAAGCTAATAGAAGACAGCACCAAGCACCCGGGTCTCGACACCTCAAAGTGCGATGAGCATATCGTAGATTATCCGTTTCACTATCAATACTGTCTGAATATCAGTTACAACAAAGAAGGTACACCGGGCTTAGGTTCCGGTATATTCCTTCATTGCTTCGGACCGGGCAAGCCCTGGACCGGCGGTTGTATAGCAATACCGTTCAACAAAATGAAATACATCATGACTCAGGCTGACGAAAAGACAAATATAGTTATCGACACCATCGATAATCTCGGCGGAACCTGGCCACCGAATATTCTTTCATGATCTCATAGTATCGAAGGGGAGGGGACATATGCAGATCACAAATCCTGAGCAGTTGCAAATACTGAGTAGGAATGATATCGTTCACGCGACATTTTCTGATATAAACGGAGATGTCGTCGATTCGAACGGTCGAATTGATGAAGTAAATGAAGTATCCATACGCATCATTGAAGATGACAGCGGACTCACCAGAGAGTTTGAGCTGTGGCGGATGCTCTCGCTTGTATGCATCGAGCGGGATGTCTCGTTTATCCGCGAGGGGACTATCCTGTCGGACCTGGAATATGTCGCAAAAGCTTTAGACTCCAGGATCAATCCTGACAGCAGACGCAGTAAAAATAAAAAGACACCCCACCGCAGGTAACACTCTACACGCTGCCACCGCGCTTTATCGATTACATAACAAAGGACCGACACCTGCCTGGTATCGGTCCTCGTTTTGTTAATAGTGAAAGGGTGAAAGTATTGTTAGGTTAGACTGTCGGTGGTTAGCATCATCTAACCATGACTAATCTTAACATACTCTCACTGTGTTGTCAAGAAAAAATTATCATGAATCAAAGAAATTTTTTCCATCATCCGTAACAAGCCTTTCAGTCTTCGGATACTCGAATATCTCAGGCTTTCCGGCATTGTCGGTAAGATACTTGACAAACTTATTTGCATTCCATTTTGCCATAGGCAGATTGTGCATGAGATAGTTTCCGCAGTTTACGGCCTGGGCGCCGGGAACCTCCGTCGCATCCTCGACCGACTTAAACGCATCGACCAAAAGATCATATATCTCCTGCGGAGCACGGTTTCCTTTCATTATCAAATAGAATCCGGTCAAACATCCCATCGGTCCCCAGTAGATAATCTCGTCTTTCCACTCGTCATTGTTTCTAAGATAGGTAGCGATAAGATGCTCGAGAGAATGCATCGCTGCCACATCGATAGCCGGCTCTACATTTGGCTTGGTCACTCTGATGTCATAGGTTGTCACTAACTTGTCTTCTAGTGTGTCCACACGACTTACAAAAATACCCGGAACTATCGCCGTATGGTCCACGGAAAAACTTGGTATAAGGTCCATTTTTATTCTCCTCGTATTATATAGTAGTAGTGTTTAGAGACCCTCTCCAAGGTCTTTATCACTTCCTCATACCCCTTTACCTTTGGATAGGTATGAGGTATGATGT
>ONKC01000129.1 GCA_900318295.1 uncultured Eubacteriales bacterium | reverse complement strand
CGCAGTAGTGGGTGTCGGGGTGTTTTTATGGTTGAAGCTCGGTGGGGGCTCTTCGGAGCCAAAGAAGGAGATGAAGGTTGTGACGGTGGCCACGCCTGCGCCGACGCCTACCGAGGAGCCTGATGAAGACGATGATGACGATGTTGAGGCCGGGGCGGAACAGATGCCCAAAACCGCGACATTTTTACAGGGACCCAAGGGCTGGAGAAAGAAAGTCGACTGGTCCGGAGAGTGGGGCGACAAGGAGTATGACGGCAGGAGATTCGCGGGGTTTGGATGCGGACTGTGCGTGATGGCGAACTTTTATACCTCGTTCACGCCGTACCAGTGCTCGCCTGTCGATATGTACAAGTACACGAAAAAGGTGACCAATTACGAGGGACGCGGAGCGATAGATTGGGTTTTTGTCAAGCAGACACTCGAGAGCCTCGGATTTATCACAGATACAGGCCGCAAGCCCAAGAAATTCAAAGACTTCGCGGACAAGATCGAGGAGAGTCTCGGGGCGATGGTGGTGATCAGCTCCAGATACGATGATTCTTACTGGAAAAATACCCCGGGTCACTATGTCACCATACTCGGATATGACGCCGAGAGAAAAAAAGTCTTTTTGGGTGATTCCGGAGATCTCACACACAATCGCTCATGGGTTTCGCTAAAAAAGGTCTACAAAGCGATCAAACTCAGCAACAGCACGCATTATTTGCGTGTTTTGGCATACAACGAGTCGAATGACAAGTGGAAGCATAAGAGGATAAACGGTGACTGGTGTAAACCGGACTACTTTTCGAAATAAAATCATTGCTTTTTGTTTCTTCTTATGTTATACTTGTATTTGCGACTTTTTAATCATTTTTTTATAGGAGGATAAAGAAACATGGCAAACAAATGGGTTTATATGTTCTCAGAGGGTGACATGAGCATGCGCAACCTCCTTGGTGGAAAAGGTGCGAACCTTGCAGAGATGACCGATATCGGTCTTCCGGTACCGCAGGGCTTCACCATCACTACCGAGGCTTGTACACAGTATTATGAGGATGGACGCAAGATCAATGATGAGATCATGAGTCAGGCAATGGACGGAGTCAAGAAGATGGAGGAGATCAACGGCAAAAAGTTCGGCGATCTGAAGAATCCTCTTCTCGTATCAGTTCGTTCGGGAGCACGTGCTTCCATGCCGGGTATGATGGATACCATCCTTAACCTGGGACTTAATGACGAGGTTGTTGCTGCGATGATCGCAGGAAACCCGGATCCGGCGTTTGAGCGTTTTGTATACGATTCATATCGTCGTTTCATCCAGATGTTCTCTGACGTAGTTATGGAGGTCGGCAAAAAGTACTTCGAGCAGTTGATCGACCAGATGAAAGAGAAGAAGGGCGTTCAGTATGACGTAGATCTTACTGCAGCTGATCTTAAAGAGTTGGCAGAGCAGTTCAAGGCTGAGTACAAGAAGCAGCTCGGTGAGGACTTCCCGTCTGATCCGGTACAGCAGCTCAAGCTCGCTATCGAGGCCGTGTTCCGTTCATGGGATAACCCGCGTGCGAACGTATATCGTCGTGACAACGATATCCCGTATAGCTGGGGTACAGCAGTAAACGTTATGCCGATGGTATTCGGTAACCTTAACGATGAGTCAGGTACAGGTGTGGCATTCACACGTGACCCGGCTACAGGTGAGAACAAGCTTATGGGCGAGTTCCTTAAAAATGCACAGGGCGAGGACGTCGTTGCAGGTGTACGTACACCGATGCCGATCGCTCAGATGGAGCAGGAGTTCCCTGAGGCTTACGCTGAGTTCATCAAGGTTTGTGATACACTTGAGAACCATTATCATGATATGCAGGATATGGAGTTCACCGTTGAGAACAAGAAGCTTTACATGCTTCAGTGTAGAAACGGAAAGAGAACAGCTCCTGCAGCGCTTAAGATCGCATGTGACCTCGTAGATGAGGGACACAAGACAGAGGAAGAGGCTGTAGCAATGATCGATCCGCGTAACCTTGATACACTTCTTCATCCGCAGTTCGATACAGCAGCTCTTAAGGCAGCTACTCCGATCGGTAAAGGTCTTGGAGCTTCTCCTGGTGCTGCTTGCGGTAAGTGCGTATTCACAGCTGATGACGCTGTTGAGTGGGCAGCTCGTGGCGAGAAGGTTATCCTTGTTCGTCTTGAGACTTCACCGGAGGATATCACAGGTATGAAGAGTGCTGAGGGTATCCTTACAGTACGTGGTGGTATGACATCACATGCTGCCGTTGTTGCACGTGGTATGGGCGAGTGCTGCGTATCAGGTTGTGGCGACATCGATATGGACGAGGAGAACAAAAAGTTCGTTCTCGCAGGAAAGACATTTACCGAGGGATCTGAGATCTCTATCGACGGTACAACAGGTAACATCTATGAAGGTATCATCCCGACTAAGGATGCTGAGATCGCCGGCGAGTTCGGCCGCATCATGGGATGGGCAGATAAATATCGTACAATGAAGGTTCGTACAAACGCTGACACACCGGCAGACGCTAAGAAGGCTCGTGAGCTCGGTGCTGAGGGTATCGGACTTTGCCGTACAGAGCATATGTTCTTCGAGGAGGATCGTATCGCAGCATTCCGCGAGATGATCTGTGCTGACACAGCTGAGGCTCGTGAGAAGGCACTTGACAAGATCCTTCCTTATCAGCAGTCAGACTTCAAGGCTCTTTATGAGGCACTTGAGGGTAACCCGGTTACTATCCGCTTCCTGGATCCGCCGCTTCATGAGTTCGTTCCTCACGAGGAGGCTGAGCAGAAGAAGCTTGCTGACGCACTTGGCAAGTCACTTGACGAGGTTAAGGCTATCGTTGAGGGTCTCAAGGAGTTCAACCCGATGATGGGTCATCGTGGATGCCGTCTTGCAGTCACATATCCTGAGATCGCTAAAATGCAGACAAAGGCTGTCATCCGTGCAGCTATCGAAGTACAGAAAGAGCACTCTGACTGGAAAGTTAAGCCGGAGATCATGATCCCGCTCGTAGGCGATATCAAAGAGCTTAAGTATGTTAAGAAGTTTGTCGTAGAGACAGCTGATGCCGAGATCGAGGCAGCAGGTGTTAAACTTGAGTATGAGGTAGGTACCATGATCGAGATCCCGAGAGCTGCTCTTACAGCTGACGAGATTGCTAAGGAAGCTGACTTCTTCTGCTTCGGTACAAACGACCTTACTCAGATGACATTCGGCTTCTCACGTGATGATGCAGGTAAGTTCCTTGATGCTTACTATGATGCAAAGATCTTCGAGAACGATCCGTTTGCTAAGCTTGATCAGGAAGGTGTTGGTAAGCTTATGGAGACAGCTCTTAAGCTTGGTAAGCCTGAGAATCCGTCACTTCACTGCGGTATCTGTGGTGAGCACGGTGGTGATCCGACATCTGTTGAGTTCTGCAACAAGCTCGGTCTTGACTATGTATCATGTTCACCGTTCCGTGTGCCGATCGCAAGACTGGCAGCCGCACAGGCGGCTATCAGCCAAAAGGGGTAATCAATGATTGCCTGTCGGGGAAATGATTTCTCCGGTTGATGCGAGAGCATGGAAGTAATATGTATAATGAACGCCCTAGCCTTGATGTGGTTAGGGCGTTTTACGATAAGTGTATTATTTGTGACAGTGTTTTTATAGTTATTTAAGTTTGTTGAAATACGCCATCAATCGTTCTTTGGTACTCTCATCGTTTTTATAGTTCTGTATTATTTCAAAAAGAATCGGATCGTCGGAATATCTGATTATAAAGCTATCTGGGGAGTCATCATCATTGTTTCCGAGAAGGTAATCAACAGAGGTTGACAAAACATCAGCCATAGTCTGCACAACGTGGATAGAAGGCGTCCGCTCGCCGGATTCATAGCGAAGGTAGGCCGGCTGTGACATATTCATTCGTTTGGCGGCTTCTCGTTTTGATAGTCCAAGCCTTTCGCGGCATTCTGTCAGTCGGGCTCTGTTTAATTCAATTCTTTCCATAATCATTTTCTCCAATCTATAGGGAAACTCCATCTATTTCGATATTATAGGCTTTGAAGAAA
>ONKC01000139.1 GCA_900318295.1 uncultured Eubacteriales bacterium | reverse complement strand
TTCGACGAGCACGCCGAGCCCGATGAGACATAGATGCCTTTATCTTCGAGTGCATGCAAGAGCACCTCGGACTTGATCCCTTCGATACCCGCACTGATGATGTACGGTGAAAAGTCCGCTTTGTTTTTCTTATCTTTTCTGGCGTTAATGACCACTCCGTCGATGCTTTTCAGTCCGTTTATAAGCTCCTCGCAAAGATGAGTCACACCCTCATATTTGTACTGATGATCATCGTACGCAAGTGTCGCTGCAAGTCCGAATCCTGCGATACCCGGGACATTTTCCGTACCCGAGCGGCGGTTTTTTTGCTGATGTCCGCCGTGGATATAGGGATGGATCTTTGTCAGCGGATCTGCGATGTATAAAAATCCGACTCCCTTTGGACCGTGTAGCTTGTGCGAGCTTACGCTCATCAGATCGACACCGAGCTTTTTCGGATGTATCTGTATTTTTCCGTATGCCTGTATCGCATCTGTATGAAAAATGATCTCCGGGTTATAATCTTTGACTGTCTTTGACAGCTTTTGTAAATCCTGTATAACTCCGATCTCGTTATTTACCATCATAACGGATACCAGTATGGTATCGTCTCGAAGCGCATCCTTGAGCGCCTCTACAGATACTCTGCCATCGTCCTCTACCGGTAAAAATGTGACCTCGAAGCCCATCTGCTCGAGATATATCAAAGGTTCTGCGACCGATGCGTGTTCAAACGCAGTGGTGATGATATGCTTTCCTCTTCTCTTGTTTGCAAGAGCCGTTCCAATCAGTGCCTGGTTGTTGCTCTCCGTACCACCGGAGGTAAACACGATAGTGGACGGATCGACCTTAAGCGTCCTTGATATATCATCGGCAGCACGCCTTATGTACTGCTCCGCGCTAAAGCCCTTCGTGTGAAGTGATGACGGATTTCCGTAGTCCTCAGTCATCACCTTTCCGACAAGTCCGGCTACCTCCGGCAGAGCTTTAGTCGTTGCCGCATTATCCAAATATGCTTCCATTTATCATTTTTCTCCCGAATTACTTATCGTCTTATTTTTAAAAATAGTCCGACACTATCAACCTTTACCCGCTGCGCTTGCAGCTTCGATAGTAAGCATCAGATGAGATAGTACCGCGATCGCAGCCGTCTCGGTCCGAAGGATCCTGTGACCGAGCGATATCTCCTCACCGCCGTTTTTTACTACGAGGTCTACCTCGCTTCGCTCGAAGCCTCCCTCGGATCCGATGAAAACGGCGATCTTTATATCCTCGGTACCGGTATCGATACCTGCTTCCATGATGCTCTCTCTAAGCCTGTCCGTGAGCGAGTAGTCCTCACAGAGCTCATACGGTATCAATACATGATCGTCAAAGGATGCTCTTTTTACCGCTTCATCGAAGTCCATCACAGGCAAAACCTCCGGCACTATTCCTCTGCCGCTTTGCTTTGCCGCCTCCTCTGAGATTTTCTGCCAACGGATCTGCTTTTTTGATACCTTTGCATCATCGAGTTTTACAACACATCTTTTTGTTCTCACGGGAACTATTTCAAACACGCCCAGTTCGACGGCCTTTTGTATCACGAGCTCAAGCTTGTCTCCCTTTGGGAGAGCCTGATAAAGCGTTACAAAAACATCAGGTTCGTTTTCACACGGCTTTTGTGAGATGATGTCAACAGTAACTTCGCCTTGTGAGATGAGTGAAATTTTACATTCATACTGCGTTTTGTCGGGAGAAACAAGGGTGATGTCCTCGCCTGTACGCATACGCAGTACCTTTGAAATATGCTTTGCGTTTTCTCCGACAAGGGTGTAGTTGTTGCCGGATATATTTTCTTCGGTAAAAAACCAAGCCATAAGATTACCTCTTTTAATAAGCGGTTTTGCGTACCGCTGTCCTTTTCTATTAATATAGCAAAAAACAAAAACAATTGCAATATTCATATGCCGGTGTTAAAATATGGATATACGAAAAATTTTCGGAGATGATTATTAATGATAACTCTGACAGATATAGATGTGATTCAGCTTTTGAGAAAAAACAATCTCAATGCCGACACACTTCAGGAAAATGTTGTTTCAAAGCTCCGTGAAAAGGGATTAAAGCTTGCAACTGCAGAAAGCTGCACGGGCGGTCTTTTAAGCGAAAGAATCACCGCAGTCAGCGGTGCAAGCGAAGTGTTTGACTTTGGCGTCTGCACATATGCAAATGAAATGAAGCATAAGGTGCTCGGAGTTTCAAATGAAACCTTGTCTGTACTGGGAGCAGTTTCGGCTGAAACGGCAATGCAGATGGCAGAGGGTGCAAGAAATGTTTCGGGTGCGGATTTAGCCGTAAGTACAACGGGAATTGCAGGCCCTACGGGCGGAACTCCCGAAAAACCTGTCGGTCTTGTTTACTGCGGAATCAGCACAAAAGACAAAAGTTATGCAATAAAGCTTATGCTCGGTGGCAGTATTAACAAGACAAATTCAAGAGGCTATATAAGAAAACTAACTTCTGACGCTGTTTTGCTAACTATTTTGAGTATATTGCAATAACTTGTCATTGTTAAAAAAATAACTTGTAAAAATTTAGATTATGTGCTAAAATTATCTTGATACTGTGGGTTCAGGGGCGAGTTGCGCCCGAATTCGCAGATTTAAAAATTTAATATTCCGTCAGAATGGAGTTGATTTTTATGGCTAGAAGCGCAGGTGTTCTCCTTTCGATTACTTCGCTTCCATCCCCCTACGGTATCGGCACCATCGGCAAAGAGGCTCGCAAGTTTGCTGACTTTTTGAAAAAGTCAGGCCAGAAAATCTGGCAGATTCTCCCCGTTGGACCGACAAGTTACGGTGATTCACCGTATCAGTCTTTTTCAACTTACGCAGGCAACCCCTACCTTATCGACCTTGACACTCTTTGTGAAGAGGGTCTTGTAACTAAGGAAGAGATTATGAGCTACGATTGGGGCTCAAATGACGCCGAAGTTGATTATGAGAAAATTTACAACAGCCGTTTTGAAGTTTTAAAGATTGCTTACAATAACTTCAAAAAAGGCGACCAGAAGGCGTTTACATCCTTTAAGCGCAAAAACAGTTCGTGGCTCAAGAACTACGCACTTTATATGGCAGTTAAGAAGAGCTTTAATATGGTTTCCTGGACAGAATGGCCGGATGAGGAAATCAAAATGCGTGATGAGGCTGCAGTAAAGCGTTATGAGCGCAAGCTTAAGGACGATGTTGATTTCTGGAAGTTTGTACAGTTTAAATTTTATGAACAGTGGGAGTCCTTCCGTGCGTATGTAAACGGTCTTGGTATCAAGATTTTGGGCGATATGCCAATCTATGTTGCCATGGACAGCGCGGATACATGGGCAAATCCCGAA
>ONKC01000099.1 GCA_900318295.1 uncultured Eubacteriales bacterium | reverse complement strand
CGGCTATTTGTGCCGGAGCGTCACAAATAGCCACTGATGGCAGACGAGAACTGGATGTTCTCGTCGCCACTCCGTCGCTACGCTCCGGAATGGAGATTAGTGTGGAAAAATCGCATTGATATGCCGATTTTTCACACGGTTATTTGCGACGAGCACAAATAACCTTTGATCCGACATGCGTGCTTCAAGCACGAATGCGGTGACTCGCACAAGTGCTCGTCATGGGGAATAGTATGAAAGATGTTGACTTAGCTTTAAGTCGTCTTAATTTTGAAAGCAGAGAGGCCTATGACAGGGCTAAAAAGGAAGCCGAGTTTATCCGTAAGGCAGGTCAGACCATGGATCTTACGGATGGAAAGACGGCTTTGAAGCTATACAACAAAATCGTAAAAGAGAAGATTTTTTCATCCATGCTGGGGTATGAGTTTTTGTTTGAGTTGCGTGGTGTGATCGAGGAGACAGGTGTGGCAGATGCCGACAAGCTTGCCCCGGTACCCGTGCGCGAGATCATCAAGGTCGAGAACGATACCCTGGAAGACAGGTCTTTAGAGGTTGAGAGATATCGTCGTCTTTACGAAGGTCAGAAGATCATAAACACCAAGTATAAGATCGGTATCATCGCTTGTGTGGTGATACTGATCGGTTTTATTTTGGTTAATCTTAAATTAGAATACTCCGTGTTCACATATTTTACAAATTATAAGGCTACAATGGAAGAAGATCTGGTAAATAAGTATGAAAAATGGTCTTCAGAACTTGAAAAACGTGAACAGGCAATAGAACAGGGAAAGGTCTACGAATCGGAGGACGAGGCAGAGGATGAGTCCGGATCGGAAGGATCCTCGGAGGAAGCTGCAGAAGAAACTGCAGATGATCAGACAGAGGATCGGAACGAGTAGATTTTTATTCCCGGAAAGGAGTATGTATGGGCGGAAATACCATTTTGGTGGTTGATGACGAACAAAGAATGAGAAAGCTTGTAAGGGATTTCCTTGTCAAGCAGGATTTTAAAGTATTAGAGGCGGCTGACGGTGAGGAGGCCGTTGATATTTTTATGCAGAACAAGGACATAGTTCTGGTGATACTTGATGTCATGATGCCAAAGATGGACGGATGGGAGACGTGCAAGGAAATCCGTCAGTATTCTAAAGTTCCGATCATCATGCTCACCGCAAAGGGAGCGGAAAATGATGAGCTTCACGGATTCGAGTTGGGAGTTGATGAATATATCGCAAAGCCTTTCAGCCCGAAAATCCTTGTGGCTCGTGTGCAGGCACTGCTCAGAAGGAGCGGAGCCGGCGATGACGAGATCGTCAAGCTCGGAAGGATAGAGATGGACCACGCGGCTCATGTTGTAAGTATCGACGGAAAGCCTATCGAGCTTAGCTTCAAGGAGTTCGAGCTTTTGTCGTATTTCATGGAAAACAAGGGGATCGCACTTTCAAGGGAAAAGATCCTTAACCATGTCTGGGATTATGATTACTTTGGGGATGCGAGAACTATAGATACTCATGTAAAAAAGCTCCGCTCGAAGATGGGAGATTGCGGAAGCTACATCCATACCATCTGGGGTATGGGATATAAGTTTGAGGTGGAAGAATCATGAGACATTCCATACGATTGCGATTGATCCTGATCGTATCGTTTATGATGATCATGGCCATCGCGAGTATTTTTATAGCAAATATTTTTTTGCTGCCGGAGTTCTACAGCACAGACAAGATAAACAGTATGAGCGACGTGTATGATGAGGTCAGTTCTATCTGTAAAAATATCGATTGGGAAGATGTCACCGATGAAGAAAAGGGCAAAATCTATGATCAGCTAGATTCGATCAGTGACAAAAGGAGCGTATCGATATACATAGTTCAGATTTCTGCGTCTGATGATGGAAGTATAGCGAATATTGATTATTCTTATCCTACTTATACTCCGAGATTAAGAGATGTGACCCAGGGGATGCTGGCCAAGTACGTGCGCGCGATGTATCTCGGCGAGGATCTCGGTGAAAACTGTGAACAGCTCAAAAAAAGCGACCAATATGCCGTATATAAGGTATATGATGATCGTGTTGAGTCAAATTATATCGAGCTTACCGGTCAGCTGCCTGACGGATACTGGTTATACCTTAGGGCAAACTACGTCGGGGTGACTGAAAACGCAAACGTGTCAAATCGTTTTTTAATCTACGTAGGAATCGTGGTTACGGTGATCAGTATTGTTTTAATTTTGCTGATCGCGAACAGATTTACACGTCCGATCCTGAAACTTGCGAAGTGGGCACAGGAGATGAGAGGACTCGATTTCTCATCAAGATACGAGGAAAAACGTGACGATGAGATAGGAGTTTTGGCGGGAAGTATGAATGAGCTTTCCGACAAGCTTGAAAAGACAATAACAGAGTTAAAAAGTGCAAATATAGAGCTTCAGCGTGATATCGAAAGACGATCGGAGCAAGAACACATGAGGCAGGAGTTTCTTTCGAACGTATCTCATGAGCTTAAAACGCCTATCGCCTTGATCCAAGGCTATGCCGAGGGCCTGAAGGAAAACATAAATGATGATCCGGAGAGCAGGGATTTTTACTGCGAGGTGATCGTGGACGAAGCGGATAAGATGAACCGTATGGTTAAAAAGCTTCTGAGCCTGAATCAGATCGAGTTCGGTGAGAGTCAGCTGAGACTTGAGCATTTTGATCTGAGAGAGCTCATCGATTCCGTGGTAAACTCCAACGATATCATGTTCAAAAAGAAAGAGGTAGAGTTAAGGTACTACCCTGAGCCGGATCCTTTGATGGTTTGGGCCGACTCGTATATGATCGAGGAGGTGCTGACGAATTATGTGAGCAATGCACTCAATCATGTCAAGCCCCAGGCGGAGGATGGTAAAAGTATAATTGAGATTAAAACGCTGAAAAATGGCGACAAACTCAGAGTCAGTGTCTTTAATACAGGGGCACCGATCCCTGAGGAAGATATCGATAAAATCTGGACTAAATTCTACAAGGTTGACAAGGCGAGGACTAGAGAGTACGGAGGCAACGGAATAGGCCTTTCTATCGTAAAAGCCGTAATGGAGGCACATGAGCAGGGGTATGGTGTCGGAAATTATGATAACGGGGTGGAATTTTGGTTCGAATTAGACATAAAATGATTGATGTTTTCAAAAAGATGTGTTATAATACTTGAGTATAGGTGCGAAAAGGAGGAAGAATATCATGAAACGGGGCATTTTTAGAACAAGTGTCGCCGTCTTCGCGGTACTGATGCTGACCGGATGTGGTGAACTTCCGAACATATCCGAACAGCAGGCAGATCTCGTAGCAGAGTATGCCGGTGGAGTTCTTCTCAGGTATTCAAGTAAATACGCCTTGCGTCTTGTTAAAAATGATGTGGACGAGGACGGGGTCGAGGATTCCGTAAACGGAGTAGCTTCCGGGGCAGCCGTAACGGCAGCTCCTGATGATCAGTCGGATGTATCGCCGTCGCCATCACCGTCGTCATCACAGGAGGCAAGCAGTTCACCGGATCCGAACGCATCTGCGTCTCCCAAGGAAAGTGAGGAGCCTGCAGCGACACCGGAGCCGACCGAAGAACCTAAGGTTGGATTGGATGAACTGTATAACATAAAGGATTTGAAGTTCTCATATTCGTCCGCTATGTATACCGACAGGTATCCGAAGAACAGCAGTGCTTATGAGATCACTTCACAAGGGGGGCAAATCCTGTATGTGGTTACGTTCAAGGTCAAGAATACCGGCAGTAAGACAGTCAAGGTAAATCTGACAAGCAGGCCTTTTCACTACGAGTTAAGTGTCGGTGGAGATACGTATCTTCCGACATTGAGTCTTTTGCCAAACGGTGGTCTGAACTACCTTATGACCAAGATCAAACCGGGCAAGACTGAGAAGGCGTCGCTGATATTTAACATAGACAGAGATAAAAAGGGTACAAAAGGGAATACGCTTTCCATCACGGAGGGTGAAAAGACAGCAGTAGTTGATTTGTGACAATACACGGAACGTGTTAAACGGAGGTAAAAAATATGGCAACAGCAGAAGAAACCGGAATCCTGTTGGAAAGTGGAACCAACGAGCTTGAGCTTCTCGAGTTTATCGTGGGTAACCAGCACTATGGTATCAACGTGGCAAAGATCAGTGAGCTTTGTCCTTATCAGGTACCTACTCTGGTGCCGAATGCTCATGAGTTCATCGAGGGTATTTTTATGCCGCGTGAGTCTATCATCACTGTCATCGACTTGGCGAAGGCTCTTTCGATACCGCTTCATCCGAACAACGGAACCGATATGTACATCATTACCAACTTCAACAAGCTTCAAACAGCGTTCCATGTACAGGAGGTACTTGGTATCCACCGTGTGTCATGGCAGAACATCGTTAAGCCTGATTCGACGATCAGCCGTAACGGAAAGGGTATCGCTACAGGTATCACAAAGATAAATGACAGGATCATCATCATTCTCGACTTCGAGAAGATCGTGACTGAGGTTAACCCGGAGACAGGATTGAAGATTTCCGAGGTAGAGGAGATGGGCGAACGTCAGAGAAGCGATCACACGATCCTTTTGGCGGAGGATTCACCGCTCCTTCTCGAGATGTTGAAAAAGTGCCTTATCAAGGCAGGATATACACATCTTATCCCGACGACGAACGGTCTGGAGGCTTGGAATAAGCTGGATCGTATGATGAACGAGGGGGCTACGGTCGGAAAGGATATCTCGCTTGTTATCACCGATATCGAGATGCCGCAGATGGATGGACATCATCTTACAAAGCGTGTAAAGAACGACGAGCGTATGGTCGGTCTTCCGGTAGTTATCTTCTCATCGCTGGTTACTGAGGAGATGAGAAGAAAGGGTGAGAGACTCGGAGCAGATGCTCAGTTGTCAAAGCCTGAGATCGGAAATCTTATCGGTGAGATCGATGTGCTTCTCAAAGCGACTGACTGATATTTTTAACTACTTTAATGTGTAAGTTATCTTGCACCTCGCAGTCTTTGATTGCGGGGTGCAAGCACGTGTTTAGGAAACTACGATAAATATTCAGGAAAGGGGGCGATCTCGTGACGATATGCAGGAAGTGCGGCAAAGCGATTCCTGACGGAGAAGAGTTATGTCAGGATTGTGCGACGAAAGAAGGTCAGGGTGCGGTCGATCTGATGGACCAGCTTGCCCGGATGAGTTCCGAATCGTCACCGGCTATGTCAGCTATAGAGATGCTGAAAGCCAAGTCCGCCGCCAGAGCGAAGGATAAGCCCGCTGCGGCTCCTGCGCCCAAGCCTGAACCCATACCTGAACCTGTACCTGAGCCGGAGCTTTCGGTTGAGGAGTCTTTGGCTGCACGCGCCGGAGTTGATGAACTCGATGCGGATACGCAGCTGAGCCCCGACCAGATCTTCGCTCTTTTTTCAGTTAATGAGCCTGAAACAGCTGCTGAGCCTGAGCCGGAGCCGGAGCCGGCGCCTGAGCCGGAGTCTGCTGTGGAGGCTGAGGTGGTAGCGGAAGAAGCAGTGCCGGAGGAAGAGCCTGAAATAGAGATTCCGGATATCGAGATTCCTGATATCGAGATTCCGGACGTGGAGGTTCCGGATGTAGAAATACCTGATGTAGAGGTTCCGGATGCAGAGGCTGAGCCGGTAGCAGAAGAAGCAGTGCCGGAGGTAGAGCCCGAGATAGAGATAGATGACGAACTTAGTGAGCTGCTGGAGATCGTAGGTGGAGACGCATCTACTGCACCCGGATCAGAACTTCAGGCGGCGATTGAGGCAGAAGAAGCTGCAGCAGAAGAAACTGCTGAAGAGCCGGTCGAAGAAGTAGTAGAGGAGCCGACTGAGGAGCAGGTTGAGGAAGCAGCCGAGGAAGCACCTGCTGAGGAAGAAGAGTTCGACCCGAATAAGCAGTTAAGCCCGGATGAGATAGCAGCTATGTTTGGTGCTGCTGAGGAGGCCGCAGCGGAGGAAACTGACGAGGAAGAGGCCGAGGAAGCGTCGCTTGAGGAAGCAGCCGAGGAAGCACCTGCTGAGGAAGAAGAGTTCGATCCGAATAAGCAGTTAAGCCCGGATGAGATAGCAGCCATGTTTGGTGCTGCTGAGGAAGCCGCAGCAGAGGAGTCAGCGGAGGAAACTGACGAGGAAGAAGAGTTCGATCCGAATAAGCAGTTAAGCCCGGATGAGATAGCAGCCATGTTCGGTGCAGCTGAGGAGGCTGCAGC
>ONKC01000101.1 GCA_900318295.1 uncultured Eubacteriales bacterium | reverse complement strand
AGCATGAGATCATGCCTGATAAGGCGGTCATCGATGAAGCTGTGGCCAGATTCGGCGCAGACAGGATCATCATCGAGATCGACGGAAGCGAGCCTTTTGAGCAGATACCGTTCCCGGTAGATACACTTTTACTCAAGCACGTGGATACCGGCGGAAGCCTTCCGAAGAGGATCGTGTCGGAATCACAGTCTAAGTGAAGCTCCTTCACATACTGATAGTGACCTGATGTGTCACCCTTGCACCAAAGCTCGTTGCGACTTCTGCTAAAGTACGTCATCTTCCCGGTCTCGAGTGTTTTGTTATAACTCTCCTCGTTCATATATGCCATCATCAGAACCTCGCCGGTGCGATAATCCTGAGTGATGCACGGGATAAGACCTTTATCGTCTGTCTTAAACTCGGAAAAAGGCTTTGACGATGCAAATGTATTCACATCGATGCCTGCATTTTTAAGATTATTCTTTACTTTGTAGATGCTCTTGTCTTCGTAGTAGTTTGTCGATACTGCCTGTACTTTCGGCAGTTCAAACAGATCCACGAGATCATTTCTGAGGAGTGAATCCCTGATCACGACATCCTTGCCACACGATATGATCCTCTTCGGAAGGCTTCCGCCGGTATCCACGTGCTTGAGTAAAAGCGTATCTACCGGAAACGGTATCTGCTCAAAAGGCTCGCTTCCGTCAATCTCGATGATGATCCTGTCTGCGCCGAATCTGGCCACAGCTTCATCGATGACCGCCTTATCAGGCATGATCTCATGCTTTATCACAACTCTTGAGGCTCCTGTATAAAAAGCCTTCTTTACATCTTCAAATCTGTTTATATACATACCGACAACAAACGGTATATCTATCTTTGCTTCGAGCTTTTTCATCGTCGAGATGAACTCTTCGCGGTCCGATTCCATTTTTGAATAGTTATAGACAAACAGCTCGTCCGCTCCGGCAAACCCGTACTTTTCGGCACGTGCGATAACCTTATCCGCGAACTCGCTTTCTGCATTTATAAATGGTACCAGCTTTTTATATGACATCGTTCTATCCTTCCCGCCTATCTATATAAGTTTTACAGAACACCCTTCGTCGAAAGCACACCCTCGATCCTGGGATCCTTTTTCGTTGCCATATCAAGTGCCTTTGCGAAAGCCTTGAACATAGCCTCGACTATATGGTGAGTATTCTCACCGGCAAGCTGCTTGATGTGAAGATTTATCTTCGCCCCGTTTACAAACCCCGCAAAAAACTCCTTCACGGTCTCGGTCTCCATAGTTCCGAGTGTCGGCGCAAGAAGGTTCGCTTCAAAAGAAAAATACGGCCGCCCGGAGAAGTCAAGACTCGCCAAAACGAGTGCGTCGTCCATCGGAAGGATGAAGTATCCGTATCTGTTGATCCCCTCTTTATCGTCGAGCGCCTGTAAAAATGCCTCGCCGAGAGCGATACCCGTATCCTCCACAGTATGATGGGCGTCGACCTCCGTGTCGCCGCTTACCCTAAGTAGCAGATCAAAAAATCCGTGCTTGGCAAATCCCTCCAGCATGTGGTTAAAAAAGCCGATGCCGGTATCGATATCATATTGTCCCTTGCCGTCGATGTTTAACTCGAGCGAGATTTCGGTTTCCTTTGTGTTTCGCTCCAATTTTTGATATGTTTTGACACATCCGTACCGGCGACATGGCGGGCAGATGTTAAACGTCACGATTTTTCGGCGTTTTTCCATGCTTCATACAGGTCTGGCCGCCTGGTCTTCGTACGTTCTATCGACTGTTCAAGTCGCCATTTTTCTACATTTGCATGATGCCCGGAAAGCAGGATATCGGGTACCTTTTTACCCCTGAACTCCTCAGGCCTTGTGTACTGCGGGTACTCTAAAAGCCCGTTGCCAAAAGAATCGGTATCCGCCGAGTCGTCATTGTGAAGGACTCCGGGGATATGTCTTGCGATCGCATCCATCATGACCATCGCAGGCAGTTCTCCGCCCGTAAGCACATAGTCACCGATCGAGACATCTATCGGGTCGATCTCCTCTAGTACTCTCTCATCTATCCCCTCATAGTGCCCGCATAAAAATACCAAGCACTCATCCGATGCAAACTCCTTTGCCATCGGCTGGTCAAAAACCTTACCCTGGGGCGTCAGATGTATAACCTTCGGTACCGATCCTTCCTCAGCACATATGGCCTCATAGCAGCGCCACACCGGCTCTGCTTCCATCACCATGCCGGCGCCACCGCCGTAAGGATAGTCATCAACACGGGTGTGCTTATCCAGAGTGTAGTCACGGATGTTTTTTACGATGAGTTCGAGCTTTCCTGACGCCTGTGCACGGCCGAGGATGCTCTCGCCCATCACGCTCTCGATCATATCCGGGAATAAGGTCATCACGTAGTAGCGCATGCTTAATTATCCTTTCATTTAGCCTTCCCCTTGAGGGGAAGGTGTCTGCGTAGCAGACGGATGAGGTGATGGAAGGCGTCTGCGAAGCAACCGGATGAGGTGACGACAACATATTACACCTCATCAGTCTGCTACGCAGACAGCTTCTCCTCAAGGAGAAGCCACTCTCATCAATCCATCAGCCCATCCATAATATGTGCTTCTACGCACTTGTTTTCTACATCAACTTTGAGTATGCATTCATCTATAACCGGGAATAATACTTCATTCCCTTCATTAGTCTTTATCACAAAAACAGCGTTTGCACCGGTCTCAAGTACATCAGTGACTTCACCGATGGTTTCACCCTCGTCCGAAACCACCGTACAACCCGGAACGTCATAAAGGAAATACTCGCCCTCTTCTAACTCTATAGCATCTTCTCTTGTTACCATCAGATCGCAGTTATGATAATTTTCCACATCCTCGATCCTGTCATACTCTTTGAACTTAAGTATAACCTGTTTTTTGAAGTATTTTACTCCCTCTACATGCAAAGTGAGCAGTTCATTTTTTGTGACAAGATACACCTCGTCACAATCCTTGAACCGCTCAGGGTCAGATGTCGTGGGGAAGACCTTGACCTCACCCTTGAGGCCGTGCGGCTTCGTCACGACACCGATACGTAGCATGTCTGCTATCTTTTCTTCGTCTAACATTCTTCTCCTCGTACGACTAAATCTCTCGCACTCTAACAGATTACTTGATATCTACCATGATCTTTTTATCGGTCTTTACTCCGCCGGCTGCTCTTACTACAGTTCTGATAGCCTTAGCGATACGTCCCTGCTTACCGATGACCTTACCCATGTCATCAGGTGCAACAGTGAGACCGAGTGTGATCTGGTTATCGTCCTCTTCCTCTGTGACAACCACAGAAGTCGGATCATCAACAAGTGACTTAGCGATCACTTCAACTAATTCTTTCATTATTGATTCCTCCAATACGCTATAACCAGATTATTTTGTAATTCCGGCATTCTTGAAAAGACGAGCAACAACATCAGTCGGGCGAGCGCCGTTTGCAAGCCACTGCTTAGCAGCCTCCTCATCGATCTTTACTTCTGCAGGCTCGATGTTCGGATCATAAGTTCCGATCTCAGCGATGTTCTTTCCGTCACGTGGGCTTCTCTCGTCAGCCACTACGATACGATAGAACGGAGTTCTTTTCTTTCCAAGTCTCTTCAAACGAATCTTTACCATTTTTGTTTCCTACCTTTCTTTTGGTTGTAAATTGTTTTTATAGTAAGTTGAAAAAATGTTCCCATTCTTCCAAACAAACTTCGATATGTAATCTAGCAATCAACTGTATCGAGCATCATATGTATCAAGCATCATAAGGGAAAGAAATGCTTTAGCATCTCTTTAAAACGGGAACTTCATCCCCGGGAAGCCACCACCGCGGCGCTTTTTACCTTTGCCACCCATCATACCTGACATCTGTTTCATCATTTTTTTACTCTGCTCAAACTGCTTCATCAGGCGATTTACTTCAGAGATATCCACGCCCGCTCCGGCAGCTATCCTTTTCTTTCTGGAAGGATTTATGATATCCGGATGGCTTCTCTCCTTTTTAGTCATGGAGTAGATGATAGCCTCGGTTCCCTTGAGCGCATCGTCGTCTATCTCGATATCCTTCGGAAGACCCATTCCCGGGAGCATTTTTAATATGCTTGACAGACCGCCCATGTTTTTCATCTGCTGCATCTGGGTCAAAAAGTCGTTAAAATCAAACTCGGCCTTTTTAAACTTTTTAGCCATCTCGGCAGCTGCTTCCTCATCGATCTCTGCCTCAGCCTTTTCGATCAGGGTAAGGACATCGCCCATACCGAGGATCCTCGAGGCCATACGATCCGGATAAAACTGCTCGAGATCAGAAAGCTTCTCGCCCATACCGACAAAGTATATCGGCTTTCCTGTGACAGCTCTGATAGAAAGCGCGGCACCGCCCCTGGTGTCCGAATCAAGCTTTGTCAGGATAACCCCGTCGATATTCAGCTTCTCGTCAAATGTAGATGCGACATTCACCGCATCCTGTCCTGTCATCGCATCGACAACAAGAACTGTTTTATGGATGGGGACTTCTTCTTTTATCTTCTGAAGCTCTCCCATCATATCCTCATCGATATGCAGTCGTCCTGCAGTATCGAGAATAACTAAGTTATTGCCGTTTTTCTTGGCATGCTCCATCGCTGCTTTTGCGATATCGACCGGTGAGTGGTCGGTACCCATCGAGAACACAGGGACATCCTGTTTTTCTCCGTTTCTTTGGAGCTGTTCGATAGCGGCCGGTCTGTAGACGTCACACGCTACGAGAAGAGGTCTTTTACCCACAGCCTTGAACTTTCCTGCAAGCTTAGCTACCGTGGTCGTTTTACCTGCACCCTGAAGACCACACATCATCAGAACGG
Organism: uncultured Eubacteriales bacterium; assembly: GCA_900318295.1. GTDB lineage: Bacteria > Bacillota > Clostridia > Lachnospirales > Lachnospiraceae > Eubacterium_F. The sequence continues at coordinate 2,952 of ONKC01000101.1, read as the reverse complement.
ATGTAGCATTTCCGGGGATCAGGTCGAGTTCCGTAGTCTCAGAACCCATCATCGCGACCATCTCTTCATTTACATATTTGATGACTGTCTGGCCCGGCGTGAGAGAATTGAGCACATCCTCTCCTGTAGCCTTTGCCTGAACTGCCTTGGTAAAATCTTTTACTACTTTAAAGTTAACATCAGCCTCAAGGAGTGCCATCTTTACTTCCTTCAAGGCAACCTTGACATCGTCCTCTGTAAGACGGCCCTTGCTGCGGAGGCCCTTGAATACGTTTTGCAGTTTTTCCGACAAGCTGTCAAAAGCCATATGGGTCTCCTTTCAAAATTGTCGACACATTTCCGACCTCATCCGGCCATCATCTGTCCACTTCTATATCAGTTCCTTCAGATCGTCGATCGACTTACTGATCTCTTTTCTGCTTTCAGCACTGAGCATATCACCACCGGACAGCGCCAAAACCTTCGCGATACCGTCGATGATCGACTCCATCCCTTTAGATCTTTCCATCAACCCGAGCTTCTCATCGTACTCGCGAAGCTTCTTTCTGGTCCTGTTGATCGTGTCATACACACCCTGCCTGGTCATCTTCTGTTCCTCGGCGATCTCGCTTAAGGATAGATTATCAAGCACATACGCTTCAAAAATATCCCGCTGGCCGTCTTTTAAAAGATTACCGTAGGTATCATAGAGTGCGGAGAGCTCCGCAATCTCCTCAGGTGTAGTCAAAGATCTTTCGTTTTGTTCGGATTTGCTCATAAAAATACCTCTGTAAAGTATTTTCCCTTACAGAGGCAGATTATAACCTATATCATGTCAGGTGTCAAGTATTTTTTTTGACAGTACCCTGCCGGTGTTTTTTTACATCATCATGTCTGAAGTTTTGGCAATGTCAGGCGTTTTTCTTTTTGTCCGAAAGAAGTATCACACCTATGATACACATCACTACTGCGATCCCGGCATACATCGCCATCGCTGTGCCGCTCATATTCTCACCCGCAAAAGGCATGTATTTGTCAACAAATCCGGGTGCATACATCGAGATTATCGCAAGAGAATTGTTCAAACAATGCAGTATCATACCCGGGATGATGCTTCCCGTCCTGCATACGATGAACGCAAATGCCATACCGAGAAGACAGGTTCCCGGGAACCTCATCACGCTCGTATGGAACACTCCAAAGCACACTCCCACTGCGACCACGGTCGCCCACTCGGGGTATCTGCTTCTGAATCCGGAAAGAATATATCCTCGGAAAAGCAACTCCTCGCATATCGCGGGGAACACGCTGACCACAGCCCATACCCACAGAGCTGATCCTGAAAACATGTTTTCTATTGTTGAATAAAACGCCTGCCCTTCATTCGGAAATACTTCTGCCATGATATCAGAGATCACTATCCCTAAAAGTATCATGCCAAGCCCCATGATAAGAGAACCTGTCCATGCACGTGCGGTGCCGGTTCCGACCTTTGGCTTTTGCAGGTTAAATGTTTTTCGCACATTTTTTTTGGTATACAATGCCATAAGCAGAGGAAAAGCAGCAAGTACTATCTGCGATGCCGCCACACCGTTCAGTCCGTAGTGTGTCTGTAAAAGTCCGCCGGCGTAAACAAGCAATAAAAATCCGACGAGCACTACAAACCATGCATCACCCGAGCTCGGCACTCCGCCGCGCTTCATGTTCGAACGTCTCTCGAGGAGCGCAAGTCCGTTTCTGCCTTCATCAAAAAGTATCGCCTCGGAGTGGTACATTTTTCCAAGTGCAAGTATCACAAGCCCGGTATAAGCAGCCGTCGACACGATGACGATCATCACCAGTTCCATATTTACCTTGAACAGCAGCAGATTTTTGATAAGAAGACATACGTTTGCCACCGGGATCATCGCCATCGTCTTATCGAATTCAAGATTCGGGATAAATCCGATATACCCGGTCAGCATCACCACGATCATCACCGGAGACATATACATATTTGCCTCCTTATAGGTTTTAGCAAAGCATGTGACGCACATCGATATCGCTGTCAAAAACAGACTCAGTACGACGAGCACCGGCACCGTTATAAGTATCGCCGGTAAAAATGAACCGATATCGATACCGCCGACATCTACAACTCCCGAACTGGAGACGAGATTAAGTATATATGCTCCGAGTCCGGCCATCGATGCTATGGATAAAAGTGTTGTGATAAGTCCGATCAGTGCCACCGAAAAGAACTTAGCTACGATGATCTGAGAGTTTGTCACCGGCATCATAAGCAGGGTTTCAAGCGTACCTCTTTCCTTTTCTCCGCTTGTCGCATCTATCGCCGGGGTAAAGACTCCTACAAGCAAGGATATGATCATCATAAACGGAATAATAGTTCCCAAAAAATATCCGAGTGACTGCTCTGATGTGGCAGTATCAGTATCATCTACTTTGATCGGATTTAAGATAGCGTCCGCATCAAGTCCTTTATCCTTTAAGTTCTCCACCACGAGGTCATGCTTGACATCACTAAGAGCGCTCTCTACCAATCGGGCTGTCTGCATCGAGTTTGTTATGGATGAATTATAATATATATGATAGTCTTCATTTTCATAACTCACATATGCCTGGATTGATTCTTCTTTCAGAGCACGGGCGATGTTTAGTTTCTGCGAGTCAATATTACTATCTTTAAGCGCTATGCCTTTTTCTCCTAAGCCATCTTTCTTTATGGTACTGCTTTCCGAGCTTTCTTCTGCTTTTTTATTCTTTTTATTATCCTTATCAAGTTCGTTCCATGCCGTAGTGATCGCATCGAAATCATCCTTGTTAAAATACATGATTTCATATGTTTTCTTTTCTTTATTATCCTTTTTTTGTATCTCGTTCAGCCTGCTTTCCATCCTGCTGTCAGGCATGCCATCCAGTGCGATATGATAAACCTGTGTACTCACGCCTGTCTGCATCATACTCAGGATAAAA
>ONKC01000105.1 GCA_900318295.1 uncultured Eubacteriales bacterium | reverse complement strand
AAAAAAGATATCACTGGAGATGGCAAGCGTGTTTTGGGATTTTTGTAAAGAATACGAGCTCACCGCATATCTGTGCGGCGGAGGCTGTATAGGCGCACTTCGAACGGGAGGTTTTATCCCGTGGGATGATGATCTGGATTTCTTCATGCCAAGGCGCGACTACGAGAGATTTTTAAAATACTGGAACGAATATAAGCCGGGTAAAAACTATGTGTTATCGAACTCCGGAAAGGATTATACGGACAGAAATCTTTTTGCGACACTCAGAGATAAAAGGACTACCTGTATAAAGCCGTATCAGGCGGATCTTGATATAGTTCACGGAGTATCGCTTGATATACTTCCTCTGGACGGGTATCCGGATGAAAAAGGTCAAAGGCGAAACCAGGTCATATGGGCGTATATTTACTCGCTTTTTCGCGCGGGGACGATACCCGAAAAGCACGGCGGCATCATGAAGCTTGGGAGCAGGATCCTGCTTGGGATCTTTCGCGGACAAAAGATCAGATACCGTATCTGGAAAAAAGCCGAGAGGCATATGACCAAGTATAAGATACGAAAATGCGACGGGATCACTGAGCTTTGTTCGGGACCCGGCTATATGAAAAATTGGTATGACAAGATATGGTTCAATACCTACAGGGAGGTACCCTTTGAGGACAGGATGCTTCCGATACCGATCGGAGCCGAGGATTATCTGGTCCAGGCCTTCGGGGATTATACTGTGCTCCCGCCTGAGGAGGAGAGAGTGGCACATCATGATTGTGTATTTTTAGATCTCGAAAAATCCTACAGGGAGTACAGAGGAAAATACTATCTGAAAAATAAAGAACCTAAAAAGAAAGACAGAGATTGGAAAGTAAAATGATAACAGAAGAAAAAAGAGTTCCGAAAATCATACTTTATTTAGTAACTGCATTTATGGTATTTTCTACCATATACACACTCGGAACACGCATCGATATTTTTACGACAGCATTTGATCTGATGACCGAAAAGTATGCATTTTTATACTTCTACGGAATCCATGTTGCAGGCGCGGGATGCCTGGGGCTGATAATGATCATCATAGGCAGAGATAAGCTTAAAAAGCCTGATGTTATACTGCTTATATTACTTATGGCGGCACTTGTGGTATCCGCATTTTTAAACTCGGATTCGGGTGTTAAGGAAAACCTGTCCGGAGTGATCACTATAGGTGTTACGGTGATCACATTTTATCTTATCGGAAGATGCTTTTCAAAGCAGGATATGCATTTTTGCCTGACCAGAGTGATACTTTGGGCGAGCGTGATCTGGAATTACGGATGCATAGTTTCACTCGGAATGTATATGATATGCTACAACGGGTATTATAAGTTCGGTGGATTTTTACGCAGATCCAGAATGGGGATCATGGAGGGACGTCTTTTCGGCTGCTTTTCCGATCCGAACTATGCGGCAATGATAGCGGTGCTTATCGCGGGCGGACTTATATTTATCTATCGCAAGCACAGCAAGGAAAATAAGCCTTCAGAAGGAAAAAGACCTTTATGGCTTAGCTTAGAGAGAATCTATATCCTTTTCAGTCTGATATTATATCTGTTTTATATCGTTTTGGCTCAGTCCAGATCGACAGAAACTGCCGTAGTGGGATGCGGTATCGTTCTTGTGATCCTTTTTACCTACCGAAGGAGGAAGTACAAGGAGATATCTGACTGCGACTGCGGATGTGTAAATGATGATAAGGAGCAGATAGAGGGATTTTTCAAGAAAAATCTTCTGAAGCTTTCACCTACGGATGCAGGGGTATTTCGTGCTTACGGTGTGAGGATCATACTTATGCTCGTGACCATGGTCGTCATTTACTTCGGAGTGATGTATGGGTTGCAGGGGGTAGGAATACTGATAGTACCCGACAGAGACATCCTTACCGAGCTCGAAAGAGAAGATGTTTCCATGGATGATATCTCCAATGCGAGATTTGAGATATGGGGTGATTATCTGACATTGGTTAAGGACAGGCCCGTGTTTGGATTGTCCACCAGAGGCGCCCTGCCTTATGCGAAAAAGGTCGATCCGGAAGGCTACCTTGCGCTGACCGAGCACAACCCGCACAGCGTATTCGTGCTGTCTGCGGTGCAGGGAGGTATCGTGGGATTTTTACTCCTGATGATCTTTATAATCAGGGCGGCCCTTCGGATATGGAAGCGTTGTCAGAAAAATGAACCACTCGGAAGGCTCTTTATGCTTTCATTGTTTGTGGTGATGATATACGGGATTTATTGTGTGTTTAATGTGGGATTTTTTGTTGCCCCTTACTTTGAAGCGATGATCGCATGGATAGGACTGGGGGTTATGGAAAAAAGCTGTGAGCAAGCGACTGTAAAGGAGACGCTAAATTGAGTACGCTATCGCCTGAGATTTCGATAATTATTCCTGTATATAATTCTGAAAAATATCTTAACGCATGCCTGGATTCGGTGCTCGCTCAGACGTTTAAGGATTTTGAACTTATTCTTGTAGACGATGGCTCGCCGGACGGCTGCGGCAGGATATGTGATGAGTATGCCGATAAGGATGACAGGGTAAGAGTGTGCCACATAGAGAATAGTGGTTCAAGCGCTGCCAGAAACTATGGGATAGACAGGGCAAAAGGCAAGTATCTCGGCTTCATCGACAGTGACGATCGTATCGATGAGGATATGTATGAGATTTTATACAATAACCTGATAAAAGAGGACGCCGATATCTCCATGTGCGGACTTTTTGATGAGTACGGTGATGAGATCGTAAAGGTATTTGACAAGCCTGTTTATAAGGTGATGGATTCCGAGGAGTCCATACTTACCGTGATGGAGGCAAAGCTTACCAGTGTGACTCCGGTAAACAAGCTGTATAAAAAGGAATTGTTTGAGGACATCAGGTATCCGGTAGGAGAGGATTCCGGAGAAGATGCATCGATAATAGTAGAGCTTTTGTTACGGTGTAAAAAAACGGTACTTACGACCGAGCAGAAATACCATTATATACACCGCGAGGGAAGTATCACCACAAGGGAGTTCAACCCCAGTGATAAAAGTGTGATAAGGGCATATATTAAAAATTACAAACTTATAAAAGAGAATATCCCTTCACTTGTTCCGGTGGCAAAGATGAGGATTTGTTGGGCTTATTTTTTTGTTTTGGATAAACTATTGATAAGCTCAAACAGAAGGGAATATAGAGAAGAAGAAAAAGAGCTTGTAGGCTTTTTAAGAAGGCATTTTAAGTTTATAATACATGATAAAAGATTCAATAAAACCAGAAAAATAGCAATGCTGATGCTTCGCATACATACTGCTTTGTATGTTTGGTGTGTGCGGTGGCAGAAAAAGCACAGAGAGCTTGCTTAGGAAAAAAATAAGCGCTCGTCGTGGAGGAAAAAATGGGAAGATGGAATAGAGTGGTTGAGACCGGTAAGGCGTCTTTGGCTTTCAGGTTTCTTCTGGTGATTTGGGATATAGTATGTGTTAATTTCTGTTCCTTTATGTCACTTATGATGAGATATGATCTGAGGTTTGACAGGGTAAAGATCGCCGGTGCATCACAGGAATTATCCGGCGGATATCTTCAGACGCTGTATGATATGGCGATCATCAATACGATCGTCACTATCGTTGTATTTGCTTTGTTCAGACTTTATCACAGTCTGTGGAGATATGCGGGTATAAGTGAGTTCTTAAATGTGATGTTTGCCTGCGGTATAAGCGGAGTGCTTCACTTTCTTACAGTATTTGGAACATATCGAAGTCTCCCGAGATCATACTTTGTTTTCTACACGATACTTTTATTCCTTTTTACTCTGATGATAAGGTTTTCATATCGTGTCCTAAGACTTTTGTATCGCACCAGAACGCATGGAACAGGCGCGAGAAATACCCTTATTATCGGTGCCGGGGAAGCATGTTCCATGATCATAAGTGAGCTTATAAACTCTGACAAGCTTGATGCAAGGATATGCGCGATAATCGATGATGACAAGTCAAAGCATGAAACATATATCCACGGGGTCAAGGTGGTCGGAGGAAGAGAAAAGATCCTAGACACCGTAAAGGAGTACGAGATAAATGAGATCATAGTCGCTATGCCATCTGCTCCGAAAAGAGAGATAAGCGAGATCCTTGAGATCTGCGGCCAAACAAAGGCTGCGTTAAAGATCCTGCCCGGTATGTATCAGTTTGTAAACGGAGAGGCGGCTGTCGAGAAGCTTCGTCCGGTACAGATCGAGGATCTGCTCGGAAGAGAGCCGGTAAATATCGATATCGATACTGTCACCGATTATGTGAGACATAAGGTGGTGCTGGTTACCGGAGGCGGCGGAAGTATAGGAAGCGAGCTTTGCAGACAGATTGCGGCGAAGCATCCGAAGCTGCTTATCATTTTTGATATATATGAGAACAACGCCTATGATATTCAGCAGGAGCTGATACGAGAGTATCCTTCATTAAACCTGGAGGTTTTGATCGGATCAGTAAGAAATACCTCACGTATCAAGAGTCTGTTTAAGAAATACAGACCTGATATCGTTTATCATGCGGCTGCACATAAGCATGTGCCTTTGATGGAGGACAGTCCGAACGAGGCGATAAAGAATAATGTCTTCGGTACGTATAAGACGGCTTTGGCAGCGGATAAGTACGGGGCACAGCGTTTCGTGCTCATATCGACCGATAAGGCGGTAAATCCGACAAATATCATGGGTGCATCCAAGCGAATATGTGAGATGATAATCCAGGATATCAACACCAGATCAAAGACGGAGTTTGTCGCTGTGCGCTTCGGAAACGTACTCGGTTCAAACGGTTCCGTGATACCTTTGTTTAAAAAGCAGATAGAGGCCGGAGGTCCGGTGACGGTTACCGATAAGAGGGTGATACGTTACTTTATGACCATACCCGAGGCCGTGTCTCTGGTTTTGGAGGCCGGTGCCATCGCAAAAGGCGGAGAGATCTTTGTCCTCGATATGGGTAAGCCGGTAAAGATCGATGATCTGGCGCGTAATCTTATCAGACTTTCGGGATTTGAACCTGATGAGGATATCGAGATCGTGTATACGGGACTTCGACCCGGTGAAAAGCTTTACGAAGAAATGCTGATGGATGAGGAGGGACTTTCGGATACGGAGCACGAGATGATACATATAGGCAGACCGCTTGAGTTTGACAGCAAGCAGTTTAGGGAAAAGCTTGATGAGCTGTATCATGCAGCGTACAACGAGACGGACAACATGAAGAGTTTGGTTGCCGATATGGTATCGACCTATAAGTATCGAGAATAGGTAATACTATGTGGATATACAGATTTTTACTGTTGGCGCTTAGCTGGGCATTTTTCCTGATAAAGGATCCGGCGGCGATAATATGGATTGTTTCGATCACTCTTTTAGGGTACGGCGTAGGGCTGGTTCTTTCGGATCATCTTAGAGCCGGTGAGACCCCGGGGATGAAAGCGCAGTCACAGATGAACTGCAAAAGGGCTTTGGGATGGCTATCTTATCGATGTCTATAGAGGGGATGTAGAGGCTGAGAAAAATATACTGATATTTGCACTGTATGTGAGCTTTTTTCCGCAGATCACGGCGGGCCCTATCGGAAGGGGAAAGGAGCTTTTAGCCATATACAGAGAAAAGATACGGATCAGTCCGGAGGACATCAAGGCCGGTCTTTTTATGATAACGCTGGGTGTGTATGAGAAGTTCGTGATGGCTGATAATCTTTCTAAGGTCGTCGACAGTATCGTTTCATCGGACGCAAGAGGAATGAGTCTGGTCGTCGCATTTTTTATGTTCTCATTTGTTATTTACTATGATTTTGCCGGGTACTCACGGATAGCGATAGGACTCGGAAGGCTGATGGGAGTGAGGCTTGCTGACAACTTCCACGCTCCTTACTTTTCCACAAGCATCAAAGAGTTTTGGAGAAGATGGCACATCTCGCTTTCGAGCTGGTTTAGAGACTATCTGTACATACCCATGGGAGGAAATAAAAAAGGCAGGATAAGACGGGATCTGAACACACTCCTCGTTTTTACGGTGAGCGGAGCCTGGCACGGAAGTGCACTCGGATACTGGCTTTGGGGACTTATTCACGGATTGTTTTTAGTGATCGAGAACGGTTTCAGGTCTGTCTTTGGAAAAAGAAAGAGGGCTTTTGGAACTATGAGGGTCCCTCTTGATATGCTTAAAAGAACAGCCGTTTTTATCCTTGTATCATTTGCGTGGGTTCCGTTTTATTCGGGTGGGATAGATAAAACATTTTCTATGTTTGGTCGCATGTTCTCAGGTGATGATACATTTTTTGAGAGACTCTATGACGGATTCGGACTCAGTAAAAAAATCTGGCTGGTGCTAGTGATAAGCTTTGTACTTTATCTGGTGATAGCCTTGCTTGATGAGCATTTTAAATACAAGCTCCACGAAAAGATAGCAGGACACGGAGTTATCATCTTCATACTTGCGGTGGTTTTGTACACGGTGCTTATACTGGTAGGTGATTATGGTTCTGAGTATGATGCCGCGACGTTTATATACGGTGGATTTTAGAAGTGATAAAGTGCTTTGGGATGGATGATAATGATGAAAAAATGGATATCTCTTGCGATAGGGATCATAGCCTTTGTATGCGTGGCATTTTTCATAACGGTTAAGGCAACAAAAACCTGCATTCCGTTTAATCCGAAGGCTGACAAGATCGAAAAGACATTATACTTAGACGATGAGGATATGGATGAGACGGATATCTGTCTGATCGGCGGAAGTCATGGATTGAATGATTTTAACCCGAACATACTTTGGGAGCGGGCTGGACTGCATTCTTATAATTTTTGTTATGCCGGTGAGACCATACCTCTTACGACGGTATATCTCGAGGAACTTTATAAAAAAAGGACATTTGATCTCGTTGTGGTGGATATATACTACGCAGGGCTGGCGGACATGTATTTCGGTGAAAAAAACTATGCTTTTGACGTACTTTGCAGGATGGATAATTCCGATAAAAAATCCGCCTATATAGACAAGCATGTAAGCGAGGATGTAAAGAAGGATTACTATTTTCCTCTGAACAGATATCATACCAGATGGTATCAGCTTGGGGATAATGATTGGGAAAGAAAGCCGGATCCCGGTGATGATTTTAAGCTCGGTCAGGATTATCATTTTGAGACTAACGACGGAAATGAGGTTCATTTTTCTCCGTGGACAGATCATGGGAACTCGATGCCTTTAAAGGATGATATAGAGGATGAACTTCGAGAGTTGATAGAGACGGTGAGATCGCACGGATCCGAACTTTTATTTGTTGATCTGCCGAGACGCTATGATGACTCGTTGATGCCTGCTACATGGATAGGCGACGAGCATGCGGGTATAAACAGAGTAAAGGAGATAGCTGCAGAGTACGATGTAAAGGTACTTCAGTACGATGATGAAGGACTTGAAAAGATAGGCTTTATTCCCGAAAAGCATATGTTTAATAAAGGGCATATGAATGTGGAAGGGTCGGAGATTTTTTCAAGAGCATTGGCTGATCATATAGTAGCGAATTATAACGTTAAAAGATATGAAAAAAATGCGAAGGATAAGTGGGAAGGTTACCTGAATATATATAAAAATGAAAAAGCAAAACAAACAGCGTTGTTAAAGAATGAGTGATGATATAAGTACAGGATGGAACAGATGAATCAGAGAAAAGCAGGAGCACTTTTATCATATGTGTATCTGGCACTGACGTTTGTCGTCGGTCTTTTTTACACGCCCTTTGCCATAAGCTTTCTGGGTAAGGAGGAATATGGTGTTTTTTCGATCGCTCTTTCTGCAATATCGTTTTTGACTATCCTTGATATGGGCTTCAATCAGACCATGATCAGATACGTGTCAAAGTATAAGGCTTTAAATGATAAAGACGGTGAGCAGAGACTAAACGGTATGTTTTTGGTGCTCTATACGGGGATAGCTTTGTTTGCGCTTATCGCCGGGATAGTCCTTTCATTTTTTATCGAGGATATTTTTGTGGGAAGTACCGCTGGACTGACCGAGTGGGAAGCAGTGCGCTTAAAGATAGTATTTGTGATCCTTCTTATAAACCTCGTAGGTTCTTTTCCGCTGGGAGTATATACGGCCATACTAAATGCGAACGAAGGCTTTGTTGTATTAAAGGGGATAAATATTCTCACATTTTTCCTGACATACGGCGGTATGACCATCGCTCTTTTCTGTGGTTATAATACGATAATCCTGGCGGTGATAACAACAGTTGTTTCACTTGCCCTAAAGCTTATCCAGGGGATATATGTTCAGAAAAAATACAAGCCGAGGTTTAGGATACGTGGCTGGGATAAGACTTTATTTAAAGAGGTTTTTGCGTTCTCGTTCTTTATATTTTTAAATATTGTTATCGATCAGCTTTATGCAAATACGGACAAGTTTATACTGGGAATAGTAAAGAACTCATTTGTGGTCACGGTCTATACTGTGGGCGTTCAGTTTACATACTATTTTGAGCAGTTCTCGACATCCATAAGCGGGGTATTTTTACCTCATATTACAGAGCTTACAACGAAGGAAAAAGACCTAAAAAAGGTGTCTGAGATTTTTGTTCGGATAGGAAGGATCCAGTTTATAATCCTAGGATTTTTGATGAGCGGATTCATAGTTTTCGGACGGATGTTTATCGGGCTCTGGGTCGGAGACGAGATGGGTGATGCGTATGCTATCGCGCTGGTTGTGATCATACCCGCTATCGTTCCGCTGTCGCAAAATATCGGAATATCCGTGATAAGGGCTTTAAACAGGCACAGATTCAGGTCCGTGATGTATCTGGGTATAGCGGTTTTAAACGTGGGACTGAGTATACCTCTTGCGATGAGGTTTGGAGGCTTCGGAGCAGCATGCGCAACAGGCTTCGGAACATGTCTCGGTCAGATCATCACGATGAACTGGTTCTATTATAAAAGAATAGGTCTTGATATACCCGAATACTGGAAAGAGGTTTTAAAGATAGTAGTCGTCCTGGTGCCGGTCGGACTGGCCGGCTTCGGTATACATTTGCTGCCTTTCTGGGATGTGGTTTCGGATTGGAACGGATGGATCTCGTTTATATGTCAGGGACTTATCTATTCGATGATCTTTGTGGCGTGCGCATGGCTGTTTATTTTTAACGGATATGAAAAGGGGCTGATACGCGGTGCAATAAAGAGTTTTGTAAAGATACTTATAAGGCTGATCCCGATGCGTGAGGATGTTATGCTTGAGTCTCATCCGGATTTTGCGGACAGTACACTGATGGTATATAATGAGCTTATCAGATCCGGGTACAACACCTCACACAGGATCTACTGGTGCGTATATGATGAGAATAATAAAATAGAGCTTCCCGAAAATGTTTTTATGGTTTATAAAAATAAAAATGAAAAGAGTGCGAAGCTGAGACTGGTGTTGGCACGAGCCAGGTGCAAATACATCATTGATTCGAATTCGTATATTCATAAGCTTAGAAAAGGTCAGATAAGACTCCATCTCGGACATGGTATGCCTATCAAGTTCCTTCCCGAGTATACGAATTATAATGAGATCGGCGAGTGCGACGGATATCTGACCTGCGGTACGTACTGGAAGGATATATATACGAGTAGGGGGCATATCCCCGAAAAGATTCTTTTACCGTTAGGTTATCCGAGAAATGATATATTGGTTAAAGGTACGATCGATCACGGAAGTCCTGGTAAGGAGCATGGGTATTTTTGGCATTTGCCGGAGAGAGAACGCTTCATCCTTTGGATGCCGACCTACAGACAGCATGTAAAGGATGCGGAAGAAAGAAACGAGGAGAGGCAGTCGCAGAAACAGGCCATAGAGGACGGACACTGGGAGGTGTTTGCGATGGAGCAGCTCCGTCTTAAAAATGCGCCGAAGATGCCGTTTGGTATGCCTGAGGTCTCTGATCCGGATGAACTGAAGAGTCTTGATGATAAGCTCGGTGAATGCGGATTGAAGCTGTATTTCAGACCGCATCCGTCACAGGATCTGAGATATGTTTCAAATGTAGCGCTTGATAATGTGAGGATCGCTGATGATGAGTTTTTGAGAAGATGTGAGGAAACCCTGTATGAGATGCTCTCAAAGTCAGAGGCTTTGATCACGGATTATTCTTCGGTTTACTTTGATTATCTTTTGACCGGAAAGCCGATAGGCTTGACACAAAGAGATGCCGCGTCATTTTTCAGGAATTGTGAGTGCTGCTTTGATGACCTGGAAGGAGAACTCGCCGGGTATCATATCCACTCGTTTAAGGAGCTTATCCGCTTCGTGGGGATGGTGGCAGATGGTTCGCCGATGGCAGCTGTGGATGAGGCAAAGGGGTGGTTTCATGATGTCACGGACGGCACATCGACTGACCGCGTCATAGGTTGGCTGAAAGAACATGGAATGGAACTAAAGCCTTCCCCTTGAGGGGAAGGTGTCGCCGAAGGCGACGGATGAGGTGTATATGGAAAAAGATATTTTTGATAAGATAATGAGCCTGCCGGGGCTACGCGTGTTTGAGGATTTTTATCAAAAACACCGAGAGGGACTTTTGTACCTTTTCTTCGGCGGGGTGACGACGCTTCTGAATCTGTGTCTGAGCGCTTTGTTTTGGTATGTGCTGAAATGGGAGAGTTGGTATCTGGGAAGCTTTGCCATCGGAACATTTTTAGGAAACCTGATATCGATCATCATCTGTATGGTTTTTGCTTATGTGACAAACAGGCATTATGTATTCCGCTCACAGGTAAGGGGAACGAAAGAGATTACTATTGAGTTTCTGAAGTTTGTCAGCGGAAGAGTGGCAACTCTTATTATTGAGATTGGTGGGGTACAGCTTACAGTCATTCTTTTTCCGGGTGACAGTGTCGCACTTTTCATCGGAAAGCTGATCACACAGATCCTGGTGATCCTGATCAACTTTATCGTAAGCAAATTGATTGTTTTCAGGGATAAATCATGAGCGACAGATTATAAGAGATAAAAAAGAGTGCGGAGAGTATTGATATGTACCCATAATCCTGGACACATACTTATGAACTAGGCTGAACACATGGATGCTTCCCTATATTTTCGGGGAGGCATCCATTTGGTTTTTGCC
>ONKC01000107.1 GCA_900318295.1 uncultured Eubacteriales bacterium | reverse complement strand
TTCTCCTTTCGGTTTTTTCTAGCAATCAAACCTTATCATAGGGGACTACCCTTTTTCAATACCCTTTTTTCTAAATCCTACTAAAATTTTACGCTAGCTGTACCTTGGTTTATGGAGCAGCAAGGTCAATTTGCCGCATAAAAACCGCCCACCGGCCACGCCACTTTTTTGCCACTTGCCGGAAGTATAATTAGTAGGTAATCGTGGAATGGTGGGTGTATGATCGCACTCCCCAACCGGGACGCTTTAAAGACGCTTTAAAGATAAGTATATATCGGGATTGTACCTGATTTGACATAATATGGGGGAACTATATGAATAAAAGACTTCTTTCATGGGCCTTGGTCTCATGCTTTATTCTTATACTTGCGGTGGGCAGTGTTCCGTCCAGGGCGGAATCACTGTATTTTGTTAAGCCATGGCTTTCTTTGGAGATGCTTTTGGCTTCATCGGATGCCGTAAGCGGGGATGCGATACCCGGTCAGGATCCCACCGCGACCGCAGATCCCACCGTCACCCAGGCTCCGGTAAATGAACCCACATCGCTCATCGTAAAGGTCGCTGATACTGATAAGGATATCTCCGGCGGAAACATCAGACTTCTTCGCGGCTCTGCAGGCAAACAACTCAAGATGATCGTTCACTATTCTCTTGAGGGCGATAAGGTTCTCGATCTGTCGGCCCTTCCGGAAGGTGCCGACATCACCATCGAAAGTGATGATCCGTCCAAAGTAGCAGTTACGCCTGACGGTATGATCAAGCCTGTTTCAAACGCATATTCCACAGCCAACATAAAAATCGTTTATCATGAGAAGCTCATGGTCGGCGGGATAGAAAGAGACTACACTCTGATGCAGAACTTTACTGCCGATGTAGTCATACCGGCTCAGAGTGTCAGCATGAAGTACACTCTAAAAGCCTTTTATCCTGATAAGTCAGTCACCACGGCGACAGATATGTCAAAGGATCAAAGCTTCGATCTGTGGATCGGAGACAAGATCACACTCATTCCTACCGTACTCCCTGCAGACACCACAGATAAAACTCTCATATATGAGAGCAGTAACCCGACCGCAGCGACCGTGTCAGCCAAAGGTGTCGTCACCGTAAAAAACATGGGAGATACTATCATCACCGGTACTGCCGTGGATGCACCTGATGTGAAGTTTTCCTTCAGCATCCACTGCTATAAAAATGAGATCGACATCGTAAAAGATATGGGAGCGATCCCGGATGACGGAGCCACCGATCTGACTCCGATAAAAAAGGCGCTGGCTCAAGCTCAGTATCTGAATAAAAATGATCGAATGAAGGTCACTGTTCCTGACGGCACCTACGATATCACAAGTGTTATGACTATCTACTCGCACACAGACCTTATACTTTCCGATAAAGCAACGATCAAAAGACTTGCCGGGTATACCGGAAAATCGATGCTTCGGAGCAGCATTATCGAAACTGTAAAGGGGTATGATCAGTTTACCGACGTAAATATATCCGGCGGTGTCTGGGACGGAAACGCAGACGGTAGCGGGTCATCCGATCTGATCTACTTAGGACACGGAAAAGATATAACGATGAAAAACATGACCGTAAAGAACACCTGCGGCGAGCACCTTATCGAGCTGGCAGGGATCAAAAACGCCACCCTCGACAATGTAGAGGTATGCGGTTATGTCCTTCCGGCAAAAGCCGACGACTACACTGCTCTGAAGGAAGCTATACAGCTTGATTACTGCTCATCTTCTTCCACACCGGCGATGAAGCCGCACGACCTGACAGAGTGTAAAAACATAACCATTAAAAACTGCCGCATCCATGACTATATGTGCGGCATCGGAACACACGGCGCAAGCCCGAAGGTATTCCCCGAGGGCATCACTATCACAGGAAACATCTTTTCAAATATCACAAACATATGCGTAGATGCCAGAAACTTTAAAGACCTCACGGTAAGTGATAACAAAGTCACAGGCTTTAACGAATTCCTCTACGCAGCCGGAACAAAAGGAAGCATCACCGGCAACACCATAGAGAATAAGAGTTTCAAAGCTCTCATGGACAAACTGCCTACCACATCAAACGGTATAGAAATGCTCGGATCAGAACTTACCATAACTAAAAACACTATCGACGGCGCCAAAGCAAACGGCATTTATATCGGCACCGATTCAACCGCGGTCATAAAAAGCAATAAGATTTACAGAAGCAAAAAATACGGTATATATACATACAAAGCGAAAGTTACTCTTAAAAGCAATACATTATCCGAGAACAAAAAAGATGTATATCATACCAGCAAAAAAGCAACTATCAAATCCTCGGACGACATACGTGCTTACTATGTTGATATAAAGGATGAGTACAAATACACTGGCAAAAAAATAAAGCCTGTAACAAAGATCAAAGGCCTAAATAAAAAATACTATTCCATCAAATATAAAAACAACAAAAAACGCGGAACAGCCACCGTCAAAATCAAAGGTAAAGATAAGGTCAAAAAGACCCTGACGCTAAAGTTTAAGATAATATGATGAGCAACAAAAGCCCCTGCCGGTGCAGGGGCTTTTTACGAGTAAATCTTGATTCATTTGTCAGAGTATCATACCCTTCAACGGTTTTTACTTATAGCATCAAGTATTTCCTTGGCATCCTCATCCTTGGTCATGATGGGAAGCTCTTTTACTTCATCGCGCGTGATGATCGTGATGACATTTGTGTCTCCGGCAAAGCCTGCGCCCTTGGTCCTGAGGTTATTCGCCACGATCATATCGGCATTTTTCTTATCGAGTTTTCTTCTCGCATTTTCAATCAGGTCCTCTGTCTCCATCGCAAAACCGCAGATGAACTGGCCGGGCTTTTTGTTTTCTCCGAGCCATGACAAAATATCATCTGTAGGCTTGAGCTCGATCGACGGGACTCCGTTTTCTTTTTTTATCTTTTGATCACTTGTAGTGGTAGGAGTGTAATCCGCCACAGCAGCACTCTTTATGATGATGTCGCTGTCAGAGTGATGCGCCTTAACCGCTTCAAACATATCCTTAGCAGACTCTACATGTATCACCTTCATCCTGATAGGATCGGGAAGATCTTTTGTGCCTGAAATCAATGTTACATCAGCGCCTCTTCTCATGGCGGCCTTTGCTATCGCATAGCCCATTTTTCCGGTAGAATGATTCGTTATAAATCTGACCGGATCGATGCTTTCTCTGGTAGGTCCTGCCGTAACTAAAACCTTTTTACCGGCAAGATTTTTAATGCGATTCCCTTCATCATCAGTATCGAACTCGAGAGCGTAATAAAGCTCTTCTAAAAGAATGTCAAGATCCGGAAGCCTTCCCTTACCCGTCGCTCCGCAGGCAAGTCTGCCTTCGCCAGGCTCTATCACTTCATATCCGAAACGACGCAGCTTGTCGAGATTGTCCTGAACTATCGGCGACTCAAACATACCGGTGTTCATCGCAGGTGCGATAAGCTTCGGACATTTGCATGCCATGATCGTCGTGGTCAGCATATCATCTGCGATACCACCTGCGATCTTTCCGATAACATTTGCCGTCGCAGGTGCTACCAAAAAAGCATCCGCCCTGTCGGCAAGCGATACATGTTCAATATTATAATTAAAATTACGGTCAAATGTATCAACCAGACACTTGTGATTCGTCAGGGTTTCAAAGGTGATCGGATTGATAAAGTTCGTCGCATTTTCGGTCATGATAACATAAGTATCAATCCCTTTTTTTACAAGAGTACTGACTAGATCAGCCATCTTATATGCGGCGATAGATCCGGTAACTCCGACGATCACAGTTTTATTATTATTCTCAGCCATGTCCACTCCAATCTCGGTTGTATCAGCGTATCTGACCGTGAGTTTCCTTGTCATCAAGTGATACTATATGATTGTCATCATCCACAAAAACAACCTTAGGCTTGTGTGATTTTACCTCATTTTCATCGAGTTCACAATAGCACATGATGATGACCTTGTCACCTACGCTTACCTCTCTTGCGGCAGCGCCGTTTAGGCATACCATTCCGCTGCCCTTTTCACCCGTGATGACATAGGTCTCAAATCTGGATCCGTTGTTTACGTCCACTACCTGGACCTTTTCATACTCAAGTATACCCGCTGCCTCCATCAAAAGCGGATCGATAGTGATCGAGCCGACATAATCAAGCTCTGCCTGTACTACCGTGGCACGGTGTATTTTTCCTTTTAACATGTGAAGAACCATAACTTCCTCCGTTCATACTATTCCCCATGACGAGCACCCAGGCGAGTCACCGCATGCGTGCCTCCGGCATAAATGTCGGATAAAGGGCTATTTGTGCTCGTCACACTACTCTTTGACATCGTTTTTATGGGGTAAAAATATCAGGTACATCTTTATCGTTCATATCAGGATATGATCTCGTTATCGATAAGCCTCGTAGATCCGATATAAACAGCTACCGCGATAAGCGTGTTTTGTCTGATCTCGTCGATCGGCTCGATGCTGTCAAAGTCCACGATCTCTACATAATCTATCTTCGAGAGCGGTTCTGCTTCTATCGTCTGACGGATCAGTTCCTTGACGATCGTCGTATTGTTCTCACCGTCCTCTATCGCCTTTCTGCCGATCATCAGTGCTTTATGAAGAACCGTCGCGGCCTCTCGCTCCTGCGGTGAAAGATATGTGTTTCTGGAGCTCTTTGCAAGTCCGTCATCCTCACGGATTATCGGACAGCCCACGATCTCCAGATCAAAGTTTAGATCTCTGACCATGCGTCTGATCACGGCGAGCTGCTGTGCGTCCTTCTGTCCGAAGTAGGCCCTGTCCGGTCCGACGATATGAAAAAGCTTAGAGCACACCGTACACACCCCGCGGAAGTGTGTCGGTCTGGTCTTTCCGCACAGATTCTTTGTCACACGGTCCATATCCACAAATGTGCAAAAATCATCCTCATACATATCCGACGGTTCCGGATGGAAGATCAGATCCGCACCCGTTTCCTCGCACAGTCTGGCATCTCTGTCAAGGTCTCTGGGATAAGTCGCCAGATCCTCGTTCGGGCCAAACTGGATCGGATTTACAAAAACACTCACTACGGTTTTATCGTTTTGCTCAACCGATTTTTTGATCAGGCTCTGATGCCCTTCATGCAGATATCCCATCGTAGGCACCAACCCGACAGTCAATCCCTGACGTCTCCACTCCTTCACCTGATTTCTAATCTCAATCGGTGATGATTTTATTTTTATACTCATCGATAGTTCCTCCTTATATTATCTCACTATTCATCTTCTATTATTAATGATTTCAAAATCCATGAGTTCAATCAAAAACTAATACTCCATAGTAACTCCTCCTCGTACTATTACTTTTGTTGTATAAATACTCGTCTAT
>ONKC01000108.1 GCA_900318295.1 uncultured Eubacteriales bacterium | reverse complement strand
GTGCTCTTCAGAAGAAAACTACCGCCGCTTGCGCGGGAGCATATCAACAGTTTGAATAAATATACATGTGGAGAATACAGAAATACATATGATATAATAAAGTAGCGTTTAGCGGCAGTAGTTTATATCCGAGGAGCCCTTTATGGGCGAGCGAGGATATAAAGCTACGACCGCGCTAAACGCGGAAGGGTATAAATATTATAAATGAGTAAATATCACGTTGAATTGAAAAAGGTCGTCGACGACACCTATGATGTAGAGATAGGTCAGAAGCTGGTGCCGACACTTATCGACGATTTGAAAAACGGACTTGACGGCGGGGTTAAAAAGCTTGCCGTCATCACCGATTCGAACGTAGAGGAGCCTTATGGCGGACCGATATGCCAGGCGTTATCGGATGCGGGATATCAGGCTGAGCTTTTTGTTTTTCCGGCAGGAGAGAAAAGCAAGGTCAGATCTGTCAAGGAGATGCTCGAGGACGCCATGCTCGCACAGGGCTACAGACGCGATTGTATGGTTATCGCGGTCGGCGGGGGAGTGGTTTCTGATCTGGCCGGATTTCTTGCGGGGACATTTGGCAGAGGAGTTCCTTTTATAAACTATGCGACGACACTTTTGGCGTCAGCGGATGCCGCTATAGGCGGTAAAACAGCTGTTGATACTCCGCTTGCGACTAACCTTATCGGGCTTATCTATCAGCCGAAAAAGGTTTACGTGGATATCGACACCTGGAAAACGCTTCCGAAGGAGCACATGATAAACGGTCTCGCAGAGACCGTAAAGCACGGGTGTTTGGCGGATATCGAGCTTTTTGAATACCTTGAAAAGCATACTGACAAAATACTTGAATGCGATACAAAGGCCTGCACCTATATCAGTGAGCGCAACTGCGATGTAAAGTACAAGGTCGTGATGAAAGACGAGCACGAGGCAAATCTTCGTGAGGTTTTGAATCTCGGTCACACTGTCGGACGTGCGATCGAGACGGTAAGCGACTACAAGCTTCTGCACGGACAGGCGGTGTCAATCGGACTTGTCGCGCAGGCAAAGCTCGGAGAAAAGCTCGGATATATGACAGGAGCAGAAGTAGAAAGACTTATTGCGTTACTTGAAAAGATAGGTTTGCCTACATCCATACCTGATTATATCGATAAGGAAGAGCTTGTAAAAAAACTCTATACAGACAAAAAAGTGCGAGACGGTAAGCTCAGATTTGTCTTTGAAAAGGGCATCGGTGAGGTGATGCAGTTTGAAGACGGTCGATACGCGAAGCCTATCGCAGAGGAAGAAATCAGAGAAGTGATCGAATTGTTGTAGAACTATCGCAAAGTCGAAGACTTGTCTTCAGTGATCAAGCAGTGGTAAACAAATCAGTGTATCTGTGGATACACGATAGTAGTATAAACAAGGAGGAAAATATTATGGGATTTTTTGGATGGGTGATTTTGATCTTTTGTATCCTGGTCGCACTGGCAGTGCTGATCCTGATCATCGCGATCAAATCCGCAAAGCCGCACGAGGATGCCGTATGGCATGACAGAAAGAGAACTCTTTTTGGGCTGCCGTGGTCATTTACCATGTATGAGCTTACGGGTGACCGTATTTTTGTGCAGTCGGGTTTCCTCAGTATGAGGGAGGAGGAGATACGTCTTTACCGTGTTTTGGATGTATCATTTAAAGCCTCGATCGGACAGAGGATATTTGGTGTGGGTTCCGTCATCCTTGAGACTTCCGATAAGACTGCCGGCAACATCGAGCTGCAGTCCGTAAAGCAGGCACGCAAGGTTAAAGAGATGATCGCCGCCAAGGTTGAGGAGCAGCGTGACAAGAAGCGTGTTGTAAACAGAGAGATCATGGCCGGAGTTGATGATATCGGTGATGATGTCGATATGGATGATCTGAACTGATTCGACTTAATAGCTAAGTGTTTGGTGGCTTGATATTTTTAAAAATGAGGGCTACCCGGATAACTGATACGCTTAGGTGGGAAGCAAGGAGGAAAAGAATGCTGGTCGGAATTATAATTGGAGGAATACTCCTTCTGATCGTAATCA
This sequence comes from uncultured Eubacteriales bacterium, assembly GCA_900318295.1. Classification (GTDB taxonomy): domain Bacteria; phylum Bacillota; class Clostridia; order Lachnospirales; family Lachnospiraceae; genus Eubacterium_F. The sequence continues at coordinate 8,837 of ONKC01000108.1, read as the reverse complement.
TTTTTATAGCATGCTACAACGGACTTGTGCATAAAAAGGCCGCCGTCGAGGAGGGCTTTGCGACGATGGACGTTTATATGAAAAAACGTTTTGATCTGATCCCGAATCTCGTCGAGACGGTGAAGGGGTATGCGAAGCATGAGAAGGAAACTCTTGATAATATAATCAAGGCTCGTGGGGCAAATTATGCGGATATGACACCGGAGCAAAAAATAGAATCTTCTCAAAAAATATCGCGCATGATCCCGAACATCATGGCTTTGGCTGAGAACTATCCGGAGCTTAAGGCAAATGAAAACTTCATGCAGCTTTCGGGTGAACTTTCACATGTGGAGAATGATATAGCGAATGCACGTAAGTATTATAACGGATGCGTGAAGAATTATAACATTGCCTGTCGTGCGTTCCCGAGTGGTATGATCGCTTCGATGTTTCACTTCGAGCAGGCAAAGATGTATGAGGTTACGGATGAGGCTGAGAGAGAGAATGTAAAGGTCAGCTTCGACTGATCAACAGGGGGTAAGGTTTGAAAAGCTTTAGAAAAATCATAAGTTCCGGACTTCTTATAGTGGTTTTAGTGCTTTCCGCATTTATCATTACCGGTGATGACAGCGCTAAAGCGGCGAGTCGCGGCGGATACCAGGACCATCAATGTCACTTTCAATGAATACAGACACGGTATCTACAGAAACATCCCGGAGGTAAACCATATCGAGCGACTCGATGGATCCAAGGATACCATCATCGCCAGTGTGGATGTCAAATCCTGCTCGGATGAGTACACAGAGGGCAGGGTTGGTAATGACAGACAGATAAAGATAGGAGATCCCGACAATGAGATCATCGGTGAACACACATACACGATCGTTTATGATGTGGAGTGGGGAAATGACCGCGTCGAGGGTGAGGATGAGTTCTATATGAACCTGATCGGCAACGGATGGGATGTGCCGGTGCAGAATCTCACTTTTACTATCGAGATGCCCAAGGAGTTTCAGGATACAGGAGACAATATCGGGTTTTATTACGGTGCCTTCAAGGAATCAAGGATTGACGGAATCCGCTACGCGTTTGACGGAAAAACGATCCGAGGCGGACTTATCGGATATCAGATCGAGCCCGGATCATTTTTTACGACGAGAATACGTCTTGATGAAGGATACTTCGAAAAAACGGACAGCCTCCCTGTAGCAGCCATCATAGCGCTTGTTTTGTGCTGTGTATTTTTAGCGGCTTCGTTTGTTATCTGGATGATCTTCGGACGTGACAAGGATGTCATCGACATCGTCGAGTTTTACCCGCCTGATGGGATCAACTGCGCTGAGATGGCGTATGCGTACTTCGGTACGGTATCGAGCAAGGACTGCGTGCCGATGATCATCACGCTCGCGGAAAAGGGATACATTCAGATCGTGCAGACGGATGAAAAGGGCAAGAGTTTTTCGTTCAAGCTTTTGCGCCACTATGAGGGGACAGATGAATCGGAGAGGGTTTTCTTGGAGGGGCTCTGGGAGTACGGTTCGGTAGTTAGTAAAAAGGAACTGGAAAACAGCTTCTATCAGACCCTCAGCGAAGTGGTAAAAGAAGTCAGGAACGCTTGGGAAAAGAAGATCTTTTACAAGAATTCTCTTTGGTGGAGGATGATCACGTTTCCGTTTGCAATCATACCTTATGTGGTCGGGCTTTTCGGAGTGATCAGATGGGTAAACGGAGATACGACGGAAGCACTTATTTTTTCAATCGGACACGGTATCGCAGCCAGTGTGCTGACGCTGCTTATGATCGGTAAAAAGAGAAAGATATTTATGCGTATAATAATGGGCCTTGCGCTTGTCGGACTAATAGTGGTATTCTCGTTGATCATGAAGAGTGTCTTTAACTATATGGGTGTGATCTACTGGGTTGTGTATGCTTCCTGTGTGATCGCAGGTATGCTGCAGATGGTGTTTTACTGTATCATCGACAAGAGGACGGATTACGGTATCGATCTGCTTGGAAGGATCAATGGATTTAAAAGGTATCTGGAGACTGCGGAGAGGCCGCATCTGGTGGCTTTGGTTGAGCAGGATCCGGAGTACTACTACAAGATACTCCCTTACACATATGTGCTCGATATCACGGATGTTTGGGTGGATCAGTTCGAGAGCATCGCGATGGAGGCGCCGTACTGGTATCATGGATATGGGTATCATTCGACGTTTAATTATGCAACCTTTAATTCTTTTATGAGATCGACTATGACATCGACGCAGACGGCGATGACGTCGACGCCGGGCGGCTCCGGAAGCGGGGGCGGGTTCTCCGGCGGAGGCGGAGGCGGCGGTGGCGGCGGAAGCTGGTAGGAGTATGAAGAGTTTTATTTGTATCGACTTGAAGAGCTTTTACGCGTCGGTGGAGTGCATCGAGCGCGGGTTGGATCCGCTTACGACGAACCTCGTTGTGGCGGATTCTTCGCGTACGGAAAAAACGATTTGCCTCGCCGTGACGCCCTCGCTCAAGGCCTACGGGATTCCCGGCAGAGCGAGGCTTTTTGAGGTCGTGCAGAGAGTCGGAGAGGTAAACGCCGAGAGGAAGAGAAGGCTTAGGGAGGGCTCTCGCTCCAGCGCCAGAAGAGGAGCCGGAGCGAGGATCGGTACGGACGGGAAAAATGCAGGTGATCCGTCCGGAACATTTTTTTCGGGTAAATCCTATATGGCACCGGAACTTGATGCTGATCCGAGTCTGGAGCTGGATTATATCGTTGCACCGCCTCAGATGAGGCGGTATATGGAGTTTTCGAACAACATTGTTTCTATTTATCTGAGATATGTCGCGCCGGAGGACATCCACATCTACTCGATCGATGAGGTTTTTATGGATGTCACCGCGTATCTGAAAAACTATCACATGACACCACGAGACCTCGCGATAAAAATGATCCGGGACGTCCTGGATGAGACGGGAGTTACTGCGACGGCGGGGATCGGCAGCAATATGTTTTTGGCGAAGGTTGCGATGGATGTCGTTGCGAAAAAAATGCCCGCCGATGCCGACGGAGTGCGTATCGCCGAGCTTGATGAGAAGTCATACAGGGAGCAGTTGTGGGATCATGAGCCGATCACCGATATCTGGCGAGTGGGAAGAGGCTATAAAAAGAGGCTTGCCGAGTATGGGATGAAGACGATGGGCGATGTGGCCAGATGTTCTCTTAAAAACCAAAAGCTGCTTTTCAAGCTTTTCGGTGTAAATGCCGAGCTTCTGATCGATCATGCATGGGGGTACGAACCGACCGAGATCAGGTATATCCATGATTACAAGCCCGAGAACAACAGCGTCGGCTCAGGACAGGTCTTGAAGGAGCCTTATTCCTACGATAAAGGCCAGCTGATCACCAGAGAGATGACAGAGCTTCTTGTACTGGATCTCGTAAAAAAAAGGCTTGTGACCGACCAGATGGTGCTAACTATAGGCTACGATGTGACTTCGCTTACAGATCCTTCAATCAGAGAAAAATACCACGGTGAGGTAACGACCGATCACTACGGCAGAAAGGTGCCAAAGCATGCGCATGGCACGGCAAATCTCGACCACCATATGTCATCGACGAAGATGATCATGGAAGCCGTAATGGAGCTGTATGAGAGGATAGTAAACCCCGACCTTCTTATCAGGAGGGTAAACATCACTGCAAATCATGTGATCTACGAGGGTGAGACAGATAAGCCTGAGCCGGTGAAAAAACAGCTTACTATTTTTGATGATATAGAAAAAGAACAGAAGGAACGCGAGGAGGCTTATGAGGCGGAGATGAAGGAAAGACGCCTGCAGCACGCCATCCTTGATATACAGGACAGGTACGGTAAAAATGCCCTGCTAAAGGGGATGAACTTAGAAGAAGGTGCCATGACGATCGAGAGAAACGGTCAGGTCGGAGGACATAAGGGGTAAATAATCGTCGTTTGAGGTTTACTTGATGCATTTAATGTGCTATAATGATTATGTATGGATTGTATCTGTAGTGAAGGGTAGAAAACATCGTGAAGGAGAAATGATATGTTTCTTGACATCGAAAACAACAGAAAAATGAACCCGGCGATGATCCAGGACAACGGAGCCATGATAACCTACGGCGAGCTTACGGGCTTCTGTCGTGAAGCGATCATGGGCTTTCCGGACCGTGCGTTTATTTTTATACTGTGTAAGAACAATATCGCATCCGTTGCGGGATATGCCGCGGCCATGTCGGCTAACTGCGTTCCGCTGATGCTTTCTGCGGATATCGATGAGGAGCTTTTACAGACTCTGATAGATACTTATGATCCGGATTATATCTGGATGCCGAATGCCGATGCCGATACATCGGTGGATTACTGGTCGTCAAATGTTGTGACAGGTCCGAGTGCGAAGTCGATCGCTGAGCGTGATGCCGAGACGAAAAAGCAGGTTGAGGCATCGAAAAAGGTTGCCGAGTCAAAGGTTTCGGCGCATATCGGACAGAAAGCGCAGGTGACCCAAAAGACATCCGGTGAGATCAGGATGGACAGGTATGATTATAATCTCGTACGACTCAAGTCATGGGATGAGATCGTAGAGCAGGCAAAGATGCCTTCAGAAAAAGAGCAGATGCAAGGGAAAAAACCGCGTCTACATCCGGAACTCGGCCTGCTGATGACGACTTCAGGCTCTACCGGAAGTCCCAAGCTTGTGAGACAGAGTAAGGAAAATGTTTTTATAAATGCGGCGGCGATCGTTGATTATCTCGAGATAGGAGAGTTTGATCGCGCAATCACGACACTTCCGATGTCATATACATACGGATTGTCGATAGTGAACTCGCATCTTTTGGCGGGAGCGGAGCTTCTGCTTACGGATATCAGCATCATGCAAAGGGAGTTCTGGAAGTTTTTCCACAAGGAAAAGGCGACATCTATCGCAGGTGTGCCGTATACGTATGAAATGCTTAAAAGACTTAAGTTTACTGATATGATGCTTCCGTCGTTAAAGTATATGACGCAGGCAGGTGGGCGACTCAGAAAGGATCTGCACAAGGAGTTTGCTGAGTTTGCCGAGACTTCGAGAAAGCGTTTTTACGTGATGTACGGGCAGACCGAGGCGACGGCTAGGATGTCATATCTGCCGTATGTGAACTCGCTTAAAAAAGTCGGGAGTATCGGTGTGGCAATCCCAGGCGGGGCTATTTTTCTTGAGGATGAGAACGGAAACCAGATCGAAGAGCCGCATGTGGCGGGCGAACTTGTCTATCACGGACGGAACGTGACCTACGGCTATGCGACATGTCTGGAGGATCTGGCGAAGGACGACGAGAATAAAGGCATCCTGCATACCGGCGATATGGCGGAGATGGATGAAGACGGGTACTTCTTTATAGTAGGTAGAAAAAAGCGCTTCCTGAAGATTTTTGGAAATCGCGTAAGCTTGGACGAGTGCGAGGATCTGATCGAGAAGAAGTATTCGCTCGAATGCGCGTGCACGGGTAAGGACGATGAGATGCATATCTTTATCACCGGCAAGGTCGGTGCGGAGGTGGTCGCTGAGTTTATCTCAGGAAAGACGGGGCTGAATCCAAAGGCATTCGTCGTAAAGCATATAGAAAAGATCCCGAGAAGCGGAAGCGGAAAGAAGGCGTACGGGGAGCTCGAGTGAGCGGGATGATATGTTTTTGAGCATAACCGATCAAGTCGTAGAAAAGAGGACTTGATCGGTTTTAATTTTGGGGTTGACGATTATACTCCCAGAGGAGTATAATAAATCACTTGATTTACTCTACAAATCATGGTATTATTTGTAGAGTAAATCTTTTTTATTGTGTAGATATCGACATTTTTTGTTATGATGGCAGACTGAGAACAAGGAACTGTAAACAGTTCCTATGATGTTCTCGTCGCTACTTCTTAGCTACGCTTCGGAATGGAGGTTATATCAATATGAGGAAGTTTGACTATTCATTTTTAAAAGGACCGGTGCCGGGGCGTCTGATACACCTGGCAGAGGAGATAGCGGTCATGAAAACAAAAGAGGTCTACAACAAAGACCGTAACGGAGGCACTTTCCAGGCGCTGAAGGAGAAGGTCGTATTTGATTCTGTGTGCTCAGGTAACGCGATCGACGGTATCACTGCTACAGATGCGAGGATCCAGGGGATCATCGAGGGCGACTACGCATCAAATCGTGACGAGCAGATGATAAACGGATACAAGGATGCGCTGAATCTGATAAACATCCAGAATGATAAGGTGAAGTTTGACCAGGAGTTTCTCAGAAACCTACATAAGATGATCTTCAGCGAGGCTATGCCGCAGGAGGCAGGGACGTATAAGCAGGAGGATATCTTTATCTTTGGTATGGGAGGAGAGAGCTCAGACCGCGTAAGGCTCAATCCGATCAGCGCCGAGGATGTTCCGGTAGCCGTAGAGTCGATGATAAGAGCGTATAATCTTGCAATGAAGGACGAGGAGATACCGAAATTACTTTTGATTCCGTGTGTGGCGCTTGATTTATTGAAGATTCAGCCGTTCGGGGAGGGAAATGAGAGAATATCTCGTCTGGTGACATCATTTTTGATGTATAAAACCGGCTTAGATGTGGCCGGATACATATCTTTGGAAAAGCTGATAGAAAAACGCAAAGACGACTACTACGCTGCGTTAGAAAAATCCTCAGAAAACTGGCCTGAAGGAGAGAACAATTACATACCATTTGTGGAGTATATTCTGCGAGTAATCGTGCGTGCATATCACGAATTAGATGACCATTTTATGGAAGATACACGTAAAAAGGCCTCAAAGCAGGAAAGGATCGAAGCGATTTTGATGAATACCTACGTTCCGATGTCAAAATCTGAGATCATGGAAAGACTCCCGGATGTGAGTGTCAGAACAGTGGAAGTAACGCTGAAAAGACTTTTAGATGAGGACAAAATCATGAAAGTCGGAAGCTTCCGCGACGCGAGATACAAGAGAAAGCAGTGATTTTGGAAAATATAATCAAAAATTCTTAAAAATGTTTGATTATGATATAACCTACTTGGGATAGTGGAAAATCGATGTTCTGAACTAATGTAAAATGACGAATCAATGTTTTTTGATGGTTCGTCATTTTATTTTGCCTATTTCTGAGAATTAAGAAAAAGTGAAAGGACAGATCAAGAAATAGTTGAACCTCGGGTGAATCTTAGGGGTGAAATCTTTAAAAGAGGGGACAATAATAGATGAATCCGCGATTCAAGAATCCGAGGATCCAGATTTAAGAAGCCAAAAATGGCGTTTTTAGAGTTGTTAAAACATAAGTCAACTATTTTTGGAGGCCTTTACAGCGCAGTATTTACGCAGTTTTCGGCACTTTGACTACATGATTCGCAATCGTTACTACACAAAATGTGGAGTTAATGATTTACTTTGCATTTTTATACACACGTCGCGACTCACTTGATCACATCGACTGCTCCGTGATGAAAAATGAGTGATCATCAAATGATCGAGTAATCCTTGATCTCGCCAAACAAAGCCGGATCTCCGTGCCCGGGAAAGATGACAAGATCATCCGGAAGTGACATGAGATATGGTTCAGCGGTCTCTCTGAAGACCTTTTTGCTTCCTGATGGGAAGCGGGTTATCACGTCGTGGCCATTTACAAGCGAATCGCCGGTAAAGACGGCTAATAGTGATGTCTCGATAGTTTTATCTTTACATGATGCTGCAGGAGCGTAGTGCAACTCTATACACTGGCTGCAATCCGAGTGACCCGGCGTGTATATAGTTCTCACATACAGTGAGTCCTGATCTTCATATAGGTAAGAATCTGCGTCTGATACGGTAGCCTGTGTACGAGCCGCAAAAGCATCTGTGCCCGAGCTGGCGGCGTACGAGCAGCCGGATAGGTTTATCCATATGCTTTCATCATATATCTCATCAGCTTTGCAACTATAGTTAAAATCAAAATACTGCTCGCAGTAGCGCTGGCGCTCCTCGGTCTTATCCATAACCAGGGCCATGGAGTAGGCTGCCAGGTTTTTATGTGCGTCCTGCATTTTTTTATCACACAGATCCGTAGCGTAAAGTGTCAAAGGGACGAATTCGCGCAGTTTGTTCACTCCCGCGATATGATCGTAGTGGGAGTGTGTGACGAGCACCGTGGCATGATCTGCTTTTTTGCAGATCTGCCTGATGGCGCCCTCGTCGGCCTCGTCCCATAAGCACGGATCGATGATCAAAAGTTCATGTTTGTTTGAATTATCGTCGGATAGGTTGCATGGAATCATATACATCCTTGAATCCAATACAGGCATGGAAAATATCGAAATATCGATACTTTTTGCAATGCCGGAATTGGGGATTATTAATTCGTAGTGTAACATCTCATAAAACTCCATGCCGCAAATTCGGGAGCATTTCCCGATGTAGCGAACCTTATCCTGTCTCTATAATCAAAGTCATTGTACTACATTATGTGGGTGCTGTCAAGAGAAAACACAAGATAGGGATGCGACTTAAAAACATATAATGAATCCTCAAATAATAACCGATATAGATAAACGAAGGTCGTATCCTGCAAAAAAAACGTCGCGGATGGCGGTTTTCTTGGTGAGGTTGTCATTCTCGCTGGTGCGGATGTCCTTGAAGAATTCGCCTTTCTTGGCAAAGAATTCGTCGCAGGCGCTGCGGAAGCGGTGCCAGATTTTGTCGCTCACTTTGCGGCTGGTGGGGCCTACGGCTTTCCATTCGGCCTGGAGTTGTAGCAGCTCTTCGGTGGCTTTCTTCCAGTCTTCGCGTTTAGCGATGGCTTCGGCTCGGAGGCAGAGGTCCAGTTTCTTGTTATAGTTCTCGGCCTGCTCGTCGCGC
>ONKC01000109.1 GCA_900318295.1 uncultured Eubacteriales bacterium | reverse complement strand
CGGTAGTGGTATATGAGCCACCGTTTACCTTTACTGTTCCGCCGCCTCTGTCTGTTCGGATCGCGGCAGATGATCTTCCGGATGTTTTTACTGTAAGATTCTTGGCATTTGTTATACCGCCGCCAGTTGTCATTATTCCGCCCGAACCGTCACCTGTTGTCGTGATCTTTGAGTTTGATATATTCACTGTCGTGCCGTCAGATGAGGTGTTGTTGGTAGTAGCGCTTCCTCCGTATGAGAATACGCCGTTTGCTCCGTTTGCGGATGTTTTTACCGTGGCATTTTTAATAGTTACTTTTGCCCCGTCCTTGGCGATAATCCCGGAGTTTGTACCGTAGAAGCTTTGCGAATCTCCGGACTCTCCGTCTCCTGTTTTATTCACGGTAATCTTGTTTAGTGTCGGAGTCACATTTCCGGAGATCAAAAGTGCATTTTCATCAGCTGTAGAAGACGAATATGTTTTTTTACTGTACTTTCCCGAGTCCGTTATTTCAGTCGCACCCTTCCAGCTTATATTTGAGACATCACCTCCCGGTGCTCCTCCCGGTGCTCCGTCGGGCTTTTCTCCGCTCGGAGGTTCACCGTCAGGTTTTCCTCCATCCGGCGGTGGTCCGTCAGGCTTTTCTCCGCTTGGCGGCTCACCATCAGGCTTATCTGTGCCGGAAGTCGTCGACGCATCCGTCGACGTATCTTTCGGTGTTTCCTTTGCTGAAACTAAAGCATCCTCTGCAGCGCATCCGGTGAGTCCTGCAACCGATATCCCACCGATCGTCAATGCGAATGCAAGAATACTCACAGCAGATATTTTTCCAACTCTTTGTATTTTTTTCTTCATAACCATCAGCTCCTTTCCCAGGTGTTAGATGTTTGAGTGTCCGTAATAATCATGATCATGACTCAACTATAAAGATAAATTGTGAACAAATGATGGACATAAAAAAAACAAAATGTGAAAGTTTTAAAAAAAGTATAAAAACGTATTGACAAATCAATCAGAGGGGAGTATAGTAAACATATGAATAGTTGTTCATATGTTTCAGAAAACATTTTTTAAGAGCAAATATTCAGTGTGTGACTCGCGTGCAATGAACTATGAGCAGTTCATTTGAGACAGCATGCGGCGACTCGCTGGGGTGCTCTAAAAGGAGGATAATCATGAAAAAGAAGTTTAAATTACAGGATCTTGATTGTGCAAACTGCGCAGCAAAGATGGAGGAAGCCATCAAAAAGATCGAAGGTGTGACTGATGCATCGGTCAGCTTTATGACTCAGAAGATGATGATCGAGGCACCGGACGATCGGTTCGACGATATCGTAAACGAAGCCATCAAGGTTATCGCTAAGGTTGAGCCTGACTGTGTCGTATTGGTATGATATTAACGACCGCAGTTGTTACCATACATCCTTTGTTCGCTCTGATCCGAGCTTCGCTCGAAAACGCCGCTCACATGCGGAGTATGGTAACACCTGCTGATTTGTTTATATCAAACATCTCTTGATAAAATGGAGGAATCAATGAATAAGAAACAGAAAAAATGGTTAGCTCGCATTATTATTTCGGGAGTAATATTTGCCGTTCTTTTTGTACTTGAGCATATGGGTATGCTTGAGAAATATGAATGGTATATCCTGCTACCTATCTTTCTTGTTCCTTATCTTATCATCGGGTATGACGTGTTACTAAGGGCCGCAAAAAACATCTCGCATGGGCAGGTTTTCGATGAAAACTTCCTCATGATGATAGCGACGTTCGGGGCATTTTTCGTACAGGAATACACAGAGGCTGTCGCCGTAATGCTCTTCTATCAGGTTGGCGAGCTTTTCCAGAACATCGCTGTGAACAAATCGCGTCAGTCGATCACAGCTATGATGGAGATCGTTCCGGAATATGCAAATATCGAAGAAGACGGTCAGCTTACTAAAGTCGATCCCGATGATGTCGAGATCGGAACTATCATCACCATTCTTCCCGGCGAGAGGATTCCTCTTGACGGCGAGATAGTCGAGGGCAGCTCCTTTATCGACACTGCCGCTCTTACCGGAGAGTCTGTCCCAAGAAAGGCTGATGTAGGCGATACAGTCATCAGCGGCTGCGTAAACGGAAGCGGAACTCTCAAGGTTAAAACGACTACTGAGTTTGACGACTCCACCGTATCGAGGATTCTTGAACTCGTCGAGAATGCTTCATCAAAAAAGGCACGTACGGAGAACTTCATCACACGTTTTGCAAAATACTACACTCCTATCGTTACGATCGGAGCAGTTCTTTTAGCTGTGATCCCCCCGCTTGTCACGGGTGGAGACTGGATGATGTGGCTTGAAAGAGCCTGCATATTCTTAGTTATCTCCTGTCCATGCGCACTTGTTATCTCGGTTCCTCTGGGATTTTTCGGAGGGATCGGTGCCGCATCAAAGATCGGTGTACTCGTCAAAGGCTCGAACTTCCTTGAGCAGGCAGCAGAGCTAAAAACCGTTGTCTTTGACAAGACCGGAACTCTCACTATGGGAAGTTTTTCTGTGACAAAAATCTACTCAGAAGGATCTGAGCCGGTCACTCTTCCAACGCCTTTGGAAGCAGACGATGAAAAACCATACGGCGTAAAAAGCACTGCCTCACTTGACGACTCTTCTCTTTCAATATTAAAAATAGCTGCACATGTCGAGGGATACTCGACACATCCGATAGCTTTATCTATCCGTCAGGCTTTTGAGTCTTTCTCTGACTCACAGATCGATCTGGATATGGTAACCGATGTATCAGAGATCGCAGGTCGAGGCATACGTGCATGCTTTGGAGATCAGACCATACTTGCCGGAAATGAAAAGCTTTTAAATGAAGAAGGCATAGATTTTACCCCATGTGAAGATATCGGAACTATCGTATATCTTGCCGATGCCGATCAGAAAAAATATCTCGGATGCCTTGTCATCGCAGACTCTCCGAAAACCGGTGTTGCCGATGATCTTAAAAACCTCAAAGCATCAGGCGTCCTTCAGACTGTCATGCTCACCGGAGATCACAGAAAGGTTGCCGAAGCAGTAGCAGGTGATCTCGGTATCGATACAGTCAAAGCTGAGCTTTTGCCTCAGGACAAAGTATCTGCTGTCGAATCTTTGCTTGATCCTTCGGAAAAATCAACCCTAGCCTTTGTCGGCGACGGCATAAATGATGCCCCTGTTCTGATGAGAGCCGATGTGGGTATCGCGATGGGAAGCATGGGAAGTGATGCAGCTATAGAGGCTGCAGATATCGTTATCATGGATGACAAGATCGAAAAGATAGCAAAGACGATCCGCATAGCCAGAAAAACGCTTCGGATCGTCCGTGAAAATATCGTATTTGCTTTAGCCGTAAAGTTTGCAATCCTTATACTCGGTGCACTGGGTATCGCGAATATGTGGCTGGCGGTCTTTGCAGATGTAGGCGTCGCAGTGATCGCTATCCTCAACTCTATGAGGATGCTAAGAAAACAGTCGGTCGCGTAGGTAGTCGGTTCTGATTTGTATGCTCGGAGCTCCGTTTGCACCATTCCCGAACGCAGTGGTGCATGGCTTGAAAAAACCAAGCCTACGCACCGACGTTTTTGACAGCCCGTTCAGAACACACAGAATGCTGTTTTGTATAGACTGCTTTTACTATGGAACTATTCTACGCATCCTATAATATCTGTGATCGCGACCTGTTTGTTTTACGAGACCTATTTATCTTTCTATCTGTTCATCTTACACATCCTATAATATCTGTGATCGAGGATAGCTCGTTAGTTTCTGCATATTTTTGTAAACCATCGATGATCTCTGATGTGATCGTCGGGTGGTAGAAGTTAGCCGTACCGACGGAGACCATTGTTGCTCCTGCCATCATGAGTTCAAGAGCATCATCTGTTGACTGGACTCCTCCCATACCGATTATTGGGATTTTCACTGTCTGTGCGACCTGATATACCATACGTACAGCGATCGGATGGACTGCAGGGCCGGACATTCCTCCGGTCTGATTTGCCAGAGCAAAGGTCTTCTTTCTGATATCGATCTTCATTCCCGTAAGCGTATTGATGAGTGACACACCGTCAGCACCACCCGCTTCCACAGCGCGGGCCATCTCGGTTATATCAGTCACATTAGGCGAGAGCTTCATCACTACCGGTTGAGCAGCCACCGCCTTAATCTTTTTAGTTATCGACTCCGCCATCTCAGGCTTCTGACCGAAAGCGATCCCGCCCTCTTTTACATTCGGACAAGAGATGTTGATCTCGAGCATATCGACATCGTCACGCACATCCTTTTCGGCGAGTCTTTTTACGACATTCAGATACTCCTCCTCCGAATGCCCGCATACATTCACGATCACTCTCGCATTATGCTCTTTTAAAAACGGCAAGTCTCTGCTTAAAAATGTCTCGATACCCGGGTTCTGCAGCCCTATGGCATTCAGCATGCCCGCAGGTGTCTCAACCACTCTCGGCGTCTGATTGCCTTCCCAGGGATGATCCGCAACTCCCTTAGTCGTCACGGCACCGAGCTTTCCTATATCGACAAACTCACTGTACTCCATCCCGGACCCAAACGTTCCGGATGCAGTCGTTATCGGATTATCAAACGTTATTCCGGCAAAGCTCACTTGCAATAATTCACTCATATCTGAACCTCCTCTGCCCTGAATACCGGCCCGTCTTTACATATGCGCTTATTTTTCACCTGTGAATGCTCATCAACCTCAGTCGACTTGCATACACATCCCAGGCACGCACCGATTCCGCATGCCATACGCTCCTCGAGAGAAAGCCACACAGGGATCCCTCGCTGCTCACCCCAGGTCTTCACTCCCCTGAGCATCGGAGTCGGTCCGCATGAATATATCACATCTCCGAAGACGTCATTTTCATCCATAGCATCTATGACTGTTCCATGAGTTCCTCTGGAGCCGTCATCAGTAGCTATAATCAAGTTGTCAGTCACTTCATATAAATCGTCAGACAGGAAATCGTGCCTGTCTCTATACCCTATCACAGCAGTAACCTGTATGGATGCATCCTGTTTTTTTATCGCTTTTGCTACACAAAGCATGGGCGGAATACCGATTCCTCCACCGATAAGTAT
>ONKC01000110.1 GCA_900318295.1 uncultured Eubacteriales bacterium | reverse complement strand
GCTGCTCTCCGGCCAGGATCCTGTGCGCATTCATGACTATATCCGATTCCATCGCCTGGCGGAAGATCTTTTTAAGTCTTACCACGCTAAACTCCCCGGATGCGATGATATCCTTGAGGACATTTCCCGGGCCGACACTCGGAAGCTGATCCACATCTCCGACCAGCACAAGCCTAGTCGATACCGTGATCGCCTTTAAAAGGCTGTGAAAAAGGTATATGTCGACCATCGACATCTCATCGACGATGACAACATCCGCCTCCAAAGGCTCCTCTTCATTTCTTCCGAATCTCCCGCCACCGTCGTATCGGTCATCCGCTCCTGGAGCTCCGCTGTATTCCAAAAGTCTGTGTATAGTCTGCGCGGGATAGCCCGTCGCCTCTTCCATCCTCTTTGCCGCACGCCCTGTCGGAGCAGCCAAAAGTATATGGTAGTTTTCACTTTTCATGATCTTGATAAGAGTGTTGATCGTCGTGGTTTTACCTGTTCCGGGGCCTCCGGTGATCACAGTTACGCCTTTTTTCATGGCTTCTTTTACGGCAAAGATCTGTGTTTCATCAAGATTTATTTTTTCTCTTTTTTCGATTCGTTTTATCGCCACATCATAGGTCTCGTCATCATCACTCATATCTACGTTCAGATCCAGAAGCATCCTTGCACTGTTTAGCTCCGAATAGTACATGACCGGCAAGTATACGCTCCTGTCCTCCTTATCACCGCTCATTATGACGACCTTGTCCATAGTCATCACCGCAAGCACATCAAGTATCAGCTCCGTGTCTACCTCGAGCTGCTCCACTGCCAGCGGGATAAGCTCTCTCTCCGGAAGATATGTATGGCCTTCACCGCCCGCCTGAGACAACAGATATATGATCCCCGCCCTCACACGCGCGGGAGAAGTCTTATCAAACCCTGCTCTTCCCGCGATCTCATCAGCCTTTTTAAACCCGATACCGTCTATGTCCTCCGCAAGTCTGTACGGATTGTGCTCGATGATGCTTTGCATATCATCGCCGTAATACCTGTAGATCTTTATAGCCGTGGTGTTGGGGATGGAATATTTTTGCAAAAAAATGATCGCTCGGCGCATACCTCTCTGCTCCGCAAAGCTCTCTGCGATATCTCGCGCCTTTTTTTCCGAGATACCCTTTACCGACGCCAGTTCTTCGGGCCGTTTTTCCATGATCTCGAAGGTCCGTTCTCCGAACTTATCGACAATCCTTTTTGCAAGTCCGCCCCTGATCCCCTTTACCGCTCCTGATGAGAGATACCTGAGAATAGCGATCTCATTGTCCGGATCCGTGATCTCATAAGCAGAGACTTTGAGCTGTTCGCCATACACTCCGTGAAAGGTCATCTCCCCGGTCACCGCCACATACTCGCCCTCACTTATGAACGGAAAGTTGCCGACGCAGGTTGTATCCTCTCCGTCGGCTCCCTCGAGATAAAAAACGGTATAACCGTTCTCATCATTTCTATAGACGATATGTGTTATATAACCCTTAAGTTCCATTCTTCCTCCGCTATTATCGCAAAAGAAGGCGGAAAGGACCGCCTTCTCGTAAAATCAGTATTATACTCTCACTCGCCGCTGTTTAAAAGTGAGCTCGCAAGCGTCGACTCGGTCGCAAGCGCTGCCATCTCTGCCTGCTGCTTCGGTGTCATGGACTTGATATCATCGGCTGACACTCCCGTAAGTGAGCTTGCAAGTGCCGCAGCAGCATCGTCGTTTGTCTTTGCAGCTGCGTTCTGTGCTGCCTGAGCAGCTGTAGTGGTGTCATTACTTATACCCAGCTTCTGGTTGGTGATGTTTTGGTAGAGCTGTTCTGCGATGCCAAGCCCCTTTCCTGACGACATCATGCTCTTTGCGATCTCCTGATAGTAGTTGTCCTCAAACATCTCGACGTATTGATGCGAGGTTGCATCCTCTTCCTCGCTGTCGGAAAGGAGCTTGGCACTTTCGCTCATTCTCTTAAAGATCTGCTCGAGCATATAGGCCTCAAAATCTTTGCAGGCCTGAAGCGTATCTTCGTCATTTGATGCGCTCTCTATCTGTGATGACAGGCGGTTTGCCGCCTGGATCTGCGCGTTGTTATAAACGCTTCCCGTATTGGCGTAAGCCGCCATCGTTGGATCGAGTGTTATGGCCATACGTATACCTCCATTCACTGTCACGCGTGACGCCAAACACGCAGACTCGAAACCTTCGGTTTCTCGTTGTGTGTTTGGTTCTCCTGTGCTTCCGGATGAGTCATTGCATGCAAGCATGCATGCCACATCCGGTGCGCACAGCCTCACGCTATGATCTCAAGTTGTTCGCCTGCTGAAGCATCTCGTCCGATGCGGTGATCGCTTTGGCGTTCATCTCGTATGCACGCTGTGTGATGATCATATTTACCATCTCGTCGGCTGCGTTTACGTTGCTCATCTCGAGGTATCCCGATTTGATCTTGGATCCGAGTGCATATGCGGTCCAAGTGGTCGGTTCGCCCGATGCATCGCTCTGTGCGTAGTTTGAACCGGCGATTTTTTCAAGTCCTCCCGCATTCGGGAAGGTGGTAAGCCCAATCTGCATTCCGAGGTCGTAGCGGTTTCCTTCATCATTTACATATGAAAGCTTTCCGTCCATATCCACCTGGATCAGGTCCGTGCGGTACCCCTCCTCGAGATGGATGATATTTCCCGCGGTATCAAGCACCGGGTTTCCTTCACTGTCGGTAAGTGTGGTACCACCGTCAGTATCTACAGCCATTACGAAATGACCGTTTCTGGTATATGCAGTGCTTCCGTCGGCGAGTCTCACACTGAAAAATCCCTCGCCCTGGATCGCATAGTCAAACTCTCCGTGACTCTCGCCGAAAGCTCCCTGATGGAAATCAGACGAGATGGATCCGACTCTGGTTCCGAGTCCTACCTGAGCACCTATCGGCTTTGGCTCTCCTGTCGAGGTAGTCGACTTTTTCTGGAGATTCTGATAGATCAGCGATTTAAAGTTCGCCGACTGTGTTTTATATCCTGTTGTATTGATATTTGACAGGTTGTTGGCTGTGACATCAAGCGCTGTCTGCTGGCCCATCATGCCGCTTGCCGCTGTCCAAAGTGATCTCATCATAAGCTTATCCTCCCTTTACTACTGTACTCTTCCGATCTCATTCGCCGCATTCTGCAGCATCGAATCGTAGGAACGGATCACCTTCTGATTTGCCTCATAAGCTCTGGTCACGGTGATCATGTCGACCATTTCCTTAACTACATTTACATTTGATTGCTCTGTATATCCCTGGATCACGCTCGCCTTCGCTTCGATGACGGTCGCTCCGTCCACAGGTTCAAAAAGCGTGTTTCCGAATTTTTTCAGATAATCATAATTCTCAAAATCCACTACCTGAAGGGTATCTATGACTTCCTCATCGGCTGTGATCACTCCCTGCTCAGAGATCGTGACGTGTTTCGCATCTGTCGGGACGTATATATCTCCGCCCTGTCCCTGGACTGCATTTCCGTCCGCATCGACCATCAAGCCCTCCTTTGTCAGGGTAAACCGGCCGTCTCTGGTGTATCTTGTGTGAGTCTCACCCTTTGCGTCGACCACCTTCACAGTGAAAAATCCCTTGCCCGAAAGAGCGCAGTCGTACGTACCACCCGTCTGGCGTATCGAGCCCTGCGCGTGATCCGTATGAGTCTCACCGATCTTCACTCCCAAAGAGAGATGACCGATGGCCTGATTATGATATGCTTGGGATCCATCCCTGATTTTCAGATCGAGTACCTGATCGAACGCCTGAGAAGTAGACTTATCAAGTTTAAACCCGACGGTTGTCGCATTGGCCATGTTGTTTGATAACACGTCCATGCGCTTTTGCTCGTTGACCATCCCTGTCCACGCGGTATAAAGTCCTCTGAGCATCCGTTTTCCTCCTGATTAGAGTATGGTTATTCTTTATGTTTATCGGAAGAAAAGGGGGATTAGATAACCCCCCTTTTGATTTTGTTTGAAGTTTTTTGTCTGTCACATCTCGGTCGATGTGCCTGTGTTTCCTGCGAGGAACTCGACATACATTCCGGTTCCGATAGCTACTGCCGTCATCGGATCCTCTGCTGTCATGGTAGTGATGCCTGTCTTTGACTCGATCAACTCCTCAAGTCCGTAAAGCTGAGCGCCACCACCTGTCAGCACGATACCGCGCTCTGCGATATCAGCAGCAAGCTCCGGCGGAGTCTTTTCAAGGACGCTGTGTACAGCCTCGACAATCTGTGCACAAGGATCTCTGAGTGCTTCCTCAGTCTCCTCGCTTGTCACAGTGATGGTCTTTGGAAGACCTGTGACGAGGTTACGTCCTCTGACGTCTACCGACACGCTCTCCGGACGTGGGAAGGCCGAGCCTATTTTTATCTTTATGTCCTCAGCAGTACGCTCGCCGATAGCGAGGTTATGCTTCTTTCTCATATATCTCATGATGAAATCATCGAAATCATCTCCGGCCGTCTTGATGGACGCACTTACTACGGTGCCTCCGAGCGAAATAACGGCGATATCAGATGTTCCGCCTCCGATATCTACGATCATGTTTCCGCACGGTCTGGAGATATCGATGCCGGCACCGATAGCTGCGGCGATCGGCTCCTCGATGATCCTTACATCTCTGGCACCTGCCTGGAAAGCCGCATCCTCTACAGCCTTTCTCTCAACCTCTGTAACCTGAGACGGTACACAGATACTGATAAGAGGCTTACGGAAACGCTGCTTGCCGACTGCCTTCTGGATAAAGTACTTGAGCATCTTCTCTGTCACGGAGTAATCAGAGATAACTCCCTGACGAAGAGGTCTGATCGCTGTGATGTTTCCCGGAGTACGTCCGAGCATCTGGCGAGCCTCCTCACCGATAGCCTTAATCCTGTTTGTATCACGATCTATAGCAACGACGCTGGGCTCCTTGAGCACAACGCCCTTTCCTTTCAAATATACCAAAATACTGGCTGTTTCTCTTCATATGCTATACCATTATAACCATAACCGAAGGAATAATCAAGAGGAAAAATCATTTTTTCCATAAACTGCCGTCACCTCTTATCCGGAGAAGAGAGTTCACAAATATTTCACAATTTTTTGTTAGCACTCGTCTTGACAGAGTGCTAACAGAGTGGTATAATGACCTCAACATAAAGAAAAAGGTACCCTCCCGAAACGGTATTGCAGGTACCGGCAAAGGAGATGGCACTTCACCTCAGGCTTATGCCTGAGAGTAAAAGAAAGAAGGAATGACTTATGTTGATGCCAAGTGTATTCGGAAGTAACTTTATGGACGATGTATTTGATGATTTCTTTGGATCATCCTTTGTTCCGTCAGGACATGTGACCGCCACTTCATCTATGAAGACGGATATCACCGAGACCGATAAGGGATACCGTATCGATATGGACCTGCCGGGATATGCCAAGGAAGACGTGCAGGCCGAGCTGAAGGATGGCTATATGACCATCACTGCAGAGCATAACACTAAAAATGAAGAGAAAAACACCGAAGGCAAGGTTATCCGCCGCGAGAGATTCCAGGGTGTATGCCGCAGAAGCTTCTACGTAGGCGACACCGTGACCGAGAAGGATATCAATGCAAAGTTTAAGGACGGAGTCCTGACACTGGAGGTTCCTAAGAAGGAAAAACAACCCGAGGTTGAGAACAAGAAGTATATCGCGATCCAGGGTTAAGGATGCCTTTCTTTGCTTGACATTATCCCGGACAGATGATATAATCATGGTTGCTGATGAATCAGCATAACTATGTATAAAACCTATCAGGGAGGATAATCTCATGAAAAGAATCAAGACATTGACATCAAAGAATCTTAAGGATACCGTAAAGAAGGGCGGATGCGGCGAGTGCCAGACATCCTGCCAGTCAGCTTGTAAGACTTCTTGCACAGTCGGAAATCAGACTTGCGAGAACGCTAAGCGCTGATCAATAAAATGTGAACATATAGGAGCGAGCCACACCGCAGCTTCTGTTGGTTCTTCGGGGTTCACTTGCGTCATTCGGAACCGCAGCGGTGCACGCGTGTAAAACACACACGCTGTGCACCGGCGCTTCCGACAGCCCCTACGAACCAAACAGAATGCTGCTCCGTGTGGCTCGCGATTTATTTGGCACAGTTTGAGATTGACCGGTGCATTCATTAATAAACAATTAATTAATGGAGATATTCAAAAATGGTACATCTGTTTAAAAACAACGGTTATAATATAGTATTGGACGTAAACTCGTCGTCAGTGCATGTCGTTGACGATGTGGTTTATGATGTCCTTGGCGAGATGAAAGAAGATGACAAGGATAGGTATCGCGAGGAGGAACTGCATCGTATTGCAGCAATTGTCAGCGGGAGGTATCCCGGTGAGAATCTGACAAGCGAAGACTTCCGGGAGATTTTTGATGACCTGAAAGAACTCGAGGATAATGGAACTCTGTTTACGGATGAGCAGTATCTGGTTGCGGATGACTGTGGCTCATGCTCGGGCGAGGATGAGTCGGGTTGCGAGAGTCAGGACGGGCCGAAATCTATGGAGAAGATGGTTATCGACTTCAAAAAGAGACAGACCGTCGTGAAGGCTCTGTGTCTACATATCGCGCATGCCTGCAATCTCAAATGCGAATACTGCTTTGCAGGCGAGGGCGAGTATCACGGTGACAGAGCTCTGATGAGCCTGGATGTCGGTAAGAAAGCTCTCGATTTTTTGGTGGCAAACTCCGGAAACAGGCACAACCTTGAGGTAGATTTCTTCGGAGGCGAGCCTCTCCTTAACTTCGATGTCGTAAAAGAGCTCGTAAAGTACGGCAGAGAGCTTGAAAAGACGCACGACAAGCATTTTCGTTTTACCCTGACTACAAACGGCGTGCTCATCGATGATGATGTGATAGCGTTCGCAAATAAGGAGATGGACAACGTCGTTCTGTCTGTGGACGGACGAAAGAGCATTCACGATAAGATGAGACCTTTCCGTGACGGAAGCGGTTCGTATGATAAGATCATAGATAAGTTTAAAAAAATCGCTGACTCGAGAAATCAGGAGCGCTACTACGTGCGCGGGACGTTTACACACTACAACACTGATTTTGTTAAAGATGTACTGAGCCTCGCCGATGAGGGATTCAAGCAGATTTCGGTTGAGCCTGTGGTCGCTGATCCCGCAGAGCCTTATGCCATCACCGAGGACGATATCCCTGTGATCTGCGAGGGCTATGATGAGCTTGCACGTGAGATGCTCGCTCGCGAAAAGGAAGGCAAGGGCTTTACATTTTTCCACTATATGATCGACCTGACCGGTGGACCATGTGTCTACAAAAGGCTTTCCGGCTGCGGATCCGGTACCGAGTATCTGGCCGTGACACCGTGGGGAGACCTGTATCCCTGCCATCAGTTCGTAGGCGAGGAGCAGTTCTGCCTTGGAAACGTGGACGAGGGCATCAAAAATACCGAGCTGGTCGACAAGTTCAAGCTCTGCAACGTGTACGCAAAACCCGAGTGTCGTGACTGCTTTGCCAAGTTTTTCTGCTCAGGTGGCTGCGCTGCGAATGCTTATCATTCGCATGGCGATATAAATCAGCCATACGAGATCGGTTGCAAGCTCCAGCGAAAGCGCGTCGAATGCGCACTGATGTTGCAGGCTGCCAGAGCAGATGGTAAGGATATATAAAGATTTTACTATCTCTTGCAAAAAAAGATGCTTACCCGAAACACATATTTCAGGTAAGCATCCTTTTTTTATCGTATCAGTCCGCCACGGCCTCAACCGCTGCCTTCTCTGCAGCAAGACCTGACTTATATCTCTCGATAAATGCGTCAAAGCCCTTTACGCCGGCTGCATCCGGCGCAAGCTCCGAACCGGTCTCTCCGGCAAACACCTT
>ONKC01000112.1 GCA_900318295.1 uncultured Eubacteriales bacterium | reverse complement strand
AGCCCGGTAAGGATGTTGCCGTCACGGGCTTTGACAATATACCAACCTCGGCATATATGAAGCCGCCTCTTTCAACGGTATATCAGAATTTTTATGATGTATCAAAAATGGCGGTAAGGAAAGCTCTTTCTTATCTGCAAAATGATGGAAACTTTACTACCTGCACTTTGTCTGCGGAGTTTTTGGCTCGTGAGTCCTGCGGTTGTGTACATGAGCATGATCTGGTGGATGATAAGGAAGATCTGCCGTTTGCCGACAAGGTTGAAGGACAGCGTATCATCGATCATCTTAAGGTTGATAATATCTTAAGTTCGCTTTTGATCAGGAATCTTTTTACCGAGGATATCACGATGTCCGGGTTCTTTGAGAATCTCGGACGGCAGATCGCTCTCATGAATACAAAGCGTTCATACATATGTCTTCTCGGTGAGCCGAAAAAGATAGATGAGCATGATAAAATGTTTACTCCTGATACTCTTTATATGCATCTGTATCAGGAAGGTGTTCAGATACTCTCTTACGGTGAGGATGATGCGCCACTTATACATCCCGGCGGACTTGCTAAGTACAACACCAGCGATTCAAAGGTGGCGATGGCGACATTTTTACTCTTCTACGGGGATATACACTATGGTATTTTCTGTGTAGAGTTGGATACATCTCAGATGCTTTTCTATTATACGCTGTCGCTTGAGATCGGAAGCTCGCTGAGGTATCTTTATCTAGCTCTGGATCAGAAAAAAACACTTCAGGTTTTGCGTGAGAAAAATCAGATCCTTGACTACACCGCAAGCCATGACAATCTGACCGGATATCTGAACCGTGCGGGTGTGATAAGTGATTCATTTGAGTATATACATGGGTATAAAAAAGGAACGCACTTTGTTGCCGTGATGGGAGATCTCGATCACTTAAAGCAGATCAACGACACGTTCGGTCATGATGCCGGTGACGATGCTATATGCACTGCGGCGAAGGCTTTGGCTGCGGCTCTTCCGGAGGGGAGTCCTTTGGGAAGAACGGGCGGTGATGAGTTCACATGTCTGTTCAGCTGTTCCGAGAACGGTGAAGAAGAGATCGAAGCTTTCAAAAAGAAAGTAAAGGATTACTGTGAAAAGGAAAATGATGAAGGCGGCAGGCCATTTTATATAGGAGTATCTCTCGGGTGTTTCGAGTTTATGCCCGGGGAAGAGATTGACCTGCCTGCGATGCTCAAGCTCGCCGACCGGGAGTTATATGAAGCAAAGAAACTTAGAAGAGAGAATGTGATAAGATGAAAAAGAGATTATTGTCATTACTAATAATATCATCCATGATCGTGTCACTGAGTGGATGTGGTGCCGAGGAAGAAAAAAACCCTGAGGCTGCGTCAGGCTCCGCGGTTAGCGAGGCCGCTGTTGACGTGACACCGGAGCCTACTGAGGAACCGGCAGAGGACGATGATAACCTGATAGAGGACGGAACCTTTGACGGAGATAAGCCGTGGGATGTTTATACGTTCAGCGGCGGTTCCGGATCGACCTCGATAGAGGATGGTGAGCTCCATGTATCGATCTCGGATACCGGAGATGTCGAGCATGGTGTACAGGTTTACTATGACGGGTTTTCGATGAATGAAGGTACTGAATACGAGTGGAGCTTTGATGCGAGATCTACTGTTGACAGGACCGTGAGCGGACGCATACAGATCAACGGTGGTGACTACCATGCATACTTTGTCACGCCTGTGGAGTTGACTTCTGAGATGAAGAGTTATTCTTTCTCCTTCAAGATGGAAGAAGCTTCGGATCCGGCTCCGCGTATGTGCTTTAATATGGGTATGCAGGATGATAATAAACAGTTCAAGGATCATGATATATACTTTGACAATATCAGACTTGTGGTAAAGGATGCTTCGGGCGCAGTGGCTTCGGCCGCGGATGAGGACGTGTCAGGTATCAGGTTGAACCAGATCGGTTACAAGCCCGGTGATGAGATGAACGCGGTATTTGCCGATGTTGCAATTGATTCAAAAAGCTATAAGATAGTAGATGCAAAAACCGGTAAGGAGGTTGTAGAGCTTCAGATGCCGGACGGAACACATTCGGTTACAAATGCGAATGCCGATGAGACAGATATGGCTGTTGATTTTTCCTTTGTATCTCAAATGCCGAAGAAGGGAACATTTAAAATAGTAGCCGAGGACGGAACCGAATCGCCTGAGTTTAAGATCGGTAAAAATGTATATGATGACCTTTTGAAAAAGACTGTAAAAATGCTTTATCTGCAGCGCTGCGGAACAGCCATAGATAAAAAGCACGGCGGTAAGTATAGCCATAAAAAATGCCATTCAAAAAAGGCTACACTTTACTGGGATGAGGATGTAAAACTTGATGTGAGCGGCGGATGGCATGACGCGGGAGACTACGGAAGATATGTTGTTTCGGGTGCAAAGGCTGCTGCCGATCTTTTGCTCGCATATGAGAGTTATAAGGATAAAAAAATAATCGATAATGTAGGAGTGCCCAACTCAGGTGACGGGGTGGATGATCTTTTACAGGAAGCAAAATATGAGCTTGATTGGATGCTTAAAATGCAGTCCGAAAACGGACTTGTTTACAGCAAGGTCACATGTGCGAATTTCCCCGGAACGGTGATGCCTGAAAAGGAGACAGAGCCTCTTATCATCTCCTATACATCCACACCTGCAACAGCTGACTTTGTAGCTGTGATGAGTCTGGCAGCGAGATTGTTTAAGGGAACTAAAAATGCATCTCTTAAAGCTGCGGCAGGTAAGTATCTGAAGGCGGCTAAAAAATCATGGAAATATCTTGCAAAGAATAAAAAGGTTAAAGGTCATACAAATCCGGAGGGTATTTCAACAGGAGAGTATCCGGATACGAAGGACAGAGATGAAAGACTGTGGGCAGCGGCTGAGCTTTACAGGACTACGGGTGATAAAGCTCTGATCGCATTTGTGGATGACTGTGCGGCAGAGATGAATCTGAGCGGTTACGGATGGCTTGACTGCGGAGGCTATGGTTGCTATGCGGCGCTGATGAATAAAAAACTCAAGAAAGCAGCACCGGATACTTATAAAAAAATATATGACGGATTTTTCAAGATAGTTGATGAGGCAGCGAAAACAGTAAATTCTGATGACAATCCTTACGGTGTGAACAGGACCGATACTTATGAGTGGGGATCAAACATGGGTATCGCCAATGACGGAATGATGTTTTTGATGGCAAGCCGAATCAGTGACAGCATGGCCTACGACAACGAGGCACACTCACAGCTCGATTATCTGCTTGGCAAGAACCCCACCGGATACTGCTTTGTGACAGGATTCGGTACGAAGTCGCCGAAAAGTCCTCATCATCGCCCGAGCCAGTACAAGGAAAAGGCAGTTCCGGGTATGCTTGTCGGCGGTGTTAATAACGGACTTGATGACCCGTATTGTCAGAATGTATTAAAGGATACACCGGCAGCAAAATGCTACGTCGATGTGGATCAGAGTTATTCAACAAACGAGGTGGCCGTATACTGGAACTCACCGCTTATATATCTTTTGGCAGCAAGCTGATATACGACATTTGACGGGAAGGATGCAAGATCTATGAGCAAAACAGTAAAAAGAAATATTGTGATATTCACAAGCGCCCTGGTGGTGATCATCGTGAGTCTATTTTTGATAGTAACGCTGGTGGCAACAGGATCGATCGGTGACAGAGCACTTTCTGATATGAAGGTAGTTGCAAAGGATCGTGCTCAACTCGTCGAGACATATATTCAAGGGTGTTGTGATTATCTTGAAGTATTCTCAAAGACAACCGAGGTCAGAGAGGTTTTGGAGAACCCGATGAATAATGATTGCCTGAAGGCTGTCAGAGATACCACTTCACGTGTTGCGGCAGGCAGGACAAACTTAGAGGGATTATATGTGGCCAAATGGGACACATACGTTCTTGCGCACAACAATCCTGATTCCATGAACCAGACATTCCGTGATAAGGATGGGGCATTGGAGCTTGAAGACCAGATAAAAAAAGTCGGTGCCGCATTTTGTACCGGTATTGTTGAGGCACCCGTAACTAAAAAAATGGTCATACCGGTATATGCTCCGGTTAAAAATGAAAGCGGCGAGATGATAGGCTTTGCCGGAGCGGCATTTTTTACCGACGGACTCGAGGAATGTCTTTCGTCTCTCAAGGGACGTGGTATAGACGAGGTGGGGTACTCGCTTATCAACGCAAAAAAGAATGTGTATATTTTTTCGGAAGACCCCCAGCAGGTTGGTCGGGAGTGTAAGGATGAGGCACTTTTAAACGGGATAATAAAGGCTCATACGGATATAGATTTCGGCGGTTTCTACAGTTATATGGGAGGCAAAGGAATCACTTCATGCTACTACATGCCCAATCGTGATTGGGTGTTTGTGGTTACTGAGGAAAACAGTGAGGTGTACGGAACTACATCCGGAGTGAATCCGGTAATCATAATATGCTTCATAGCCGGCATGCTTTTCATTTTTACTGCTTTTATCATATGTTTGCTCTTGTCTTTGCCCAAGTCGGAGGAGGCTTTTGAGCAGGGAAAAGAAGCGAGCGGGAAATAATTGGCCAGCCTTGACACTTACCCGCGTATAGAGTATAATTATGAATAGGTGTTGACCGCAAAAAGAGGAGAAAAATGGGAAAAAAGACAAAGGAAGAAAAACTCAAGATTGTGGATGAGCTTGCAGTAGCGCTTGCTCCGTATCTGTGGAATCGTAGTTGGGGGTTCGGACTGAACATGTACTTTGATGATGTGCATGTGGATTTTCGTGAGATGAACTCTTATATCTATTCGGAGACGCAGGCGGAGGATGAGAGTGTGGTTCTCGGAGGCCTTGAAAAGGCATGCATCGAGATCTGCGAGCAGGAGATATATGAAGAGATTTACCTTTACCTGTGGGAAGGTGAGCCAAGCGGAAAGGGCATGGTTGAGCGGATCAAAGGAGTTCTTGAGAAGCACAATATGATCTTGAACCTGCAGGATTATTCGATAGTTATTTATTCTGATGACAGATGATGGGGAGAGAGAGTTGGCGAAAGGAGAGTTGCGATGATTGAAGATGTGGTAAAGGAAGTTCGCGAGGAGCTGACAGGACACATCCTTCCGTTTTGGGAGAAACTCATTGATGAGAAAAACGGTGGATTCTACGGGCGTATGGAGTATGACGGTACTCTTAAGCCGGGTGCCGTAAAAGGCGGTATTTTGACTGCTCGAATTCTTTGGGCTTTTTCAAACGCTTATAAGGTTCTAAAGGATGAACAGTATCTGAAGTATGCAAAGCATGCTTATGAGTTTTTGGCCGGACCGCTTTGGGATGATCAGTATGGCGGTGTCTACTGGACGGTAAATGCCGACGGAGAAGAGCCGGCCGAGGATCTGAAACACGGATACTGTCAGGCGATGAGTCTGTATGCGATATCATCTTACTATGATGCTTCGGGTGATGAGAAGGCGCTGATGCGCGCGATGGAGATATATGATATCCTTGAAAATGAGATGCATGATGAGTTCGGTTACAAGGAATCATTTACAAGAGACTTCCGTTGGGCGGAAAACGAAAAGCTTTCCGAGAACGGAGTAGAGGCTGCAAAGACGATGAATACCAACCTCCACGTGTTTGAGGCGTATTCCGAGCTTTATAGAGTGAGCGGTTATCCTCAGGTTGCTGATAAGATCTGTGAGCTTTTGGAGCTTTTTGCAAACAAGATCTACAATCCGGATAAGCAGCGTTTGGATGTATTTTTCGATGACAATTTCAATCCTATCATCGATCTTCACTCATATGGGCATGACATCGAGGCGAGTTGGCTTATAGACCGCGGTGTGGAGATCCTCGAGAGCAGCCTGTATGAGTCCAAGATGGCTCCGATAGTGGACGCTTTGGTAAGCAACGTTTATTCAAATGGTATGGATCCGGTTCACAGTTCCGTGTATATGGAGGCTGAGAACGGAAACATTAAAAAGATACGCAACTGGTGGACCCAGTGTGAGGCTATCGTGGGATTTTTAAACGCATATAAAAAAGACGAGTCACAGGTTCAGTATGCTCAGGCTGTGATCGATATCTGGGAGTTTGTCAAGACGTACCTGATCGACAAGAGAGCCGGTGGTGAGTGGTTGCAGGAGGTTGATGTATTAAACAATCCTGTGGATATCCTTCCGATTGTCGGAGTGTGGAAATGTCCTTACCATAACACGAGAATGTGTTTGGAATTGATCAAAAGATGCGAAAAGTCATCCACGTCGTTTGAGCTTCCAAAGCTGGATTTCTTCTGATATTTACGCATCTGTATGCTTTAGATTTTTTATTACGTATTATCGTGTGACAATTAAAAAGATCTTCCTTGCGGATAACCGCTCGGAAGATCTTTCTTTTATTTGTTTTGTGATCATCCCATATTGATGACTACATCGACATTTTTCTTTGAAGCATCGAACGGGATCACCGTTGTCCCGGTGAGTGTCTGACCGTCGACCTCAAGGCTTGCAACACCCTTTTCTACATTGTTGGGGTTTTTGACGGTGATGTTGTACTTCACACCGCGATACTCACGTGTCATGGTGAAGTCACCGAAGCCTTTCGGTACACAAGGATCTACGGACAATCCGTTCAGTGTAGGATATACACCGAGGATGTACTGTGAAACATTGGTAAATGTCCAAGCTGCAGTACCGGTCAGCCAGCTGTTCTTGGCCTGGCCGAAGAACTTGGCATCCTTGCCGGCGATCATCTGTGAGTATACATAAGGCTCTGTTGCGTGTATCTCAGAAATCTCCTCAAGGTAAGCAGGACAGGTCTTTTTGTAAATCTCGAACGCTCTGTCGCCTCGTCCGATAACTGTCTCTGCGCAGGAAACCCACGGATTGTTGTGGCAGAAGATACCTGCATTCTCTTTGTAACCCGGCGGATATGAGCTGATCTCACC
>ONKC01000132.1 GCA_900318295.1 uncultured Eubacteriales bacterium | reverse complement strand
ACATCATACGGCAGTGCAGCAACGCGGGATGCCACATCCTCACGAGGTCTCACACTGCGAAAAGGTTTGATTGTTGCCATTTTACTCCCCTCTTTCTTTTGCTCATAGATGGTTGTATTATAGCATATTACTTGCGTGATTTCAACAAAAAAAGAAAGGAATCGTTCACACGATTCCTTTCCAATATGCTAATGTGATCAGCGTTTCTTTTTCTGGACTGCTCTATAACACACCTTCCACTTCTTCACTTTATCTGACAAAAATACTGACCTAGTCTCTTTTCCTTTTTTATAAAAATAGTTTGACAAGGTAGTCACCTCGATAATATTCCCATTGTCATCATATCCAACCAGATCTGCAACACACTCAATTGTTGCCTTCTTCTTGCATTTAAAAGTAACAGACTTGGTTCCGTTCAACTTAACAGATACCTTCTTTTTTGCATTAGTCCCCTTGTAATCACAATAACCGCAAGCTCCGGCACATTTTGCAACCGCATAATTGACCGGCGTTTGAGAAAATACAGTAACAGTATAATATGCCTTACTTCCTTTGATCATATGGTTTAATACGAAGTTATTTTCCTTAATTGGTGTTCCACTTGCATCATAGATGCCATAATTAACCTGTGCTTTCTCCATCGGAACACTTGAAGGATTTGAAATCTCGAATGCAACCGTATACAGATTTCCTGAAGTTTGTGTAATATTCTTTACTTTACATGTCAACTTCGCTTTCTTTACAGTAAAATTGTAAATCATCGTTCCTCTTGCACAACGTACCGTCACTTTTGCTTTACCGGCTTTCTTCGATGTGGCAGTAATACCGTATGTACCATTCTTCTTAACTTTTACTACACTCTTTTTTGATGACTTTACTGATTTAACTGCACCACCCATAAAGATAGTGATGTTATCAACTTCTCCCACGAACGTGGTCATTGATTTCGTCTTCGCCTCTGCATCCGGTCCTTTTACTCCGACAAGTCCGGCTACGAGAGCAAGAACCATGACCATACTTCCCATAATCCTTCTGAGTTTCATTACATCCTCCATTCTGTGCGTCTTGCCGCACATCTCTCTTATTGATAGCTAAAATCAGATGCCGTTTACGACATCCCAAAATTATTATACACGTAAATGTGTCATAAATCAATCGAAACAACTCGAAACATCAGAACTTTTTACTCTCCTGCCTTAGCCGTGATGATCCACGGTGCAGGCTGATTCTCAAATACATTCTTAGATGTAAGCTTGGATACCTGAATCTGGATGATCGTAACATCAGTGATGCCGAACTTAGCCAGGATATCGTTCATCGAAGCTGCCACTCTGAAGTCAAGCGTATAGATGACAAACTCCATATTCGGGTTGATCTCGAGAAGATACTTGATCTCCTGCTCCATGCTGGCCGAAGCCACAAGCATCGTCGTATCCGGGACCGGAAGATCTCTCATCGTATCTCCGCCGACATGATCGATAATCGTCACATTGGTCAGACCAAACTGATTGACATTCTCCTCGATAGTCTCTCTGTCACGCTCCTTGTACTCGACAGCGATAACCTCACCGTCTGCAAGCATCGCAGCAGTCTCGATAGCGATCGACGCAGCTGATATAGTACAGAAGTTTTTATGCTCATCGATCTGCATCTTTGACAGGATCACTGCCCTGATCTCAGAACCCACATACTTAACAGATCCCGAATAAAACTTCTTGTTATCCATACCGAACTTGATAGTGGATCTCGCATTTGGGTTAAGCACGATCATCCCCGCAGAAGCATTGATACCTCTGTCGATCATCTCGGAAACCTTGTTCCTTTTCACCTCACCCTCAGGCTCAGAGCCCTCGTTATAGATGATCTCACAGTCCCCCAGTCCGACATTCCACATCTTATAAAAAATGTCCATATCCCCTGCCTCGGTAAATACAAGCACACATCTGTGAGCCTCAACCGTCGGGATCAGGTTTTTGTTCTTTCTCGTGATGTCAAGTATCTTTACATGCTCCAGATCAATCTCAGTATTTGCAGAAAAATACTGCAACCACGATAAAATGTGCGCATTAGTAAACAGATTCTCAGCCATCCGATACCCCCTTATTCATAAAACGAAATCAACAGTTTCTATGTTACTTCTCCAAGCCCGCAGCGATTATTCACATTTAGCGAGCAGCTCTTCCCACTTGGCATCAACATACTCCTGCGCCGCCTCAATAGTCCACTCATTGCCCGGCTTAAAGCAGTGCGCAAAACGTCCCTGACGCTTCATAAACTCCTCAACCGGAAGCTTTTTCTTCGGCTCATAGGTCAGATGATACTCGCCCTCAACAACCTCATAAAGTGGCCAGATACATGTATCGATCGCCAGCTGACACATTTCTCTCAGATCCTCAGCCGGGTACTGCCATCCTCTCGGACAAGGCGTCAGGACATTAACAAAGGTCGGTCCCTCGGTATAGATAGCCCTGTGAGCCTTTTCGTGAAAATCCTTCATCGTTCCGAAAAGAGTGGTCTGAGCCACATACGGTGAGCCATGCGCAACCATGATCTGCGTGAGGTCCTTTTGGTTCTGTTTTTTACCGACGCTCTCAACACCTGCCGGAGTAGTAGTCGCCGAAGCAAATCTCGGTGTAGCAGAAGATCTTTGCGTGCCCGTATTCATGTACGCATTATTGTCATAGCAAAAATAAGTATAGTCATGACCTCTCTCAAAAGCTCCCGACATAGACTGGAAACCGATATCATAGGTTCCTCCGTCACCGCCGATAGCGAGGATCTTGACATTTTTATCCTTGGGTATGATACCCATTTTCTTTTTAAACTGATACGCAGCCTCCACACCCGCTGCCGTAGCAGATGCATTCTCAAATGCAGTGTGGATATACGAATCACTCCACGCCGTGTAAGGATACTGGAAGGATGAGACCTCAAGACAACCTGTAGCGTTGCAGATGACAGCCTGGTCCTCCTCATTGACCGCACGCATCATCGCACGGCATACGATACCGGCACCGCAACCCGCACAAAGTCTGTGTCCTGCATGGAAGCGGTCCTCCTTGGCCATTTCAGCTTTCAGATTATATGCCATGGATTCACACCTCCCCTCTCATTGTCGATCCGTCCTTCTCACGCTGTCCCATGTGGATGTAGACGGAATCCACCTTACCGGTCTTTACTATATCAGTCAACTTCTCAAATACGCTCTTTGCGGCCTTGACAGTAAAGTCTCTGCCGCCGAGTCCATAAACAATATCTATCATTTTCGGATGATTATCAAGATTGATGCAGGCTCCGCTCACCTCCGCAAACAGCGGTCCGCCGTGTGCCGAGAAGCCCTCACTCTTGTCCATAACAGCTACAGCCTTAACTCCTGAGAGCGCCTGAGCGATCTCTACGGCAGGGAACGGTCTGAACACTCTGATCTTTATAAGTCCGGCCTTCACACCTGCGTCTCTTAACTCATCAACAGCAGCTTTGGCTGTTCCGGCACTCGATCCGATGATAACCATCGCAACCTCGGCATCATCCATCTTGTAGCTCTCAAAAAGACCGTACTTTCTTCCGAATGTCTTTTCAAAATCAGCAGCCACATCTAGGATAACCTTTTTCGCGTTGATCATCGCATTCGCCTGAGCGACTCTGGCCTCCATATAGTAGTTGGATACTCCGTAAGGTCCTACCGCAAGAGGATTCTCCTCCTTCAAAAGGTAGTTCTCCGGATGATACTCGCCGACAAACTTTTTCACCGCTGCATCATCCTCGAGCTCTATATTCTCAAGGGCGTGCGATGTGATAAATCCGTCCTCACAAACCATAAGAGGAAGTCTGACATCCGGATGCTCTGCGATCCTGTGAGCCATAAGGTAGTTATCATAGACCTCTTGGTTGTTCTCACCGTAAAGCTGGATAAAACCGGAATCTCTTTCAGCCAT
>ONKC01000116.1 GCA_900318295.1 uncultured Eubacteriales bacterium | reverse complement strand
GCTGAAGGAGGACATATGTTATTAGCGATAGATGTCGGAAATACGAACATTACAATAGGACTGATCGACGGGAAGGAGATCAAGCATGAGTTTCGCCTGACCACCGATCTTCCGCGCACGTCTGACGAGTTCGGCGCTTCGATCATGGAGCAGCTTTCTCATCAGAATGTGACTGCTGATGATGTTGAGGACGTGATTATTTCATCAGTTGTTCCGAAGGTAAACTATTCACTTAGTAGTGGTATTTATAAGTACCTGGATTGTGATGCGATCTTTATCGGGAACGGAACTAAATCAGGTATTAGAATAGCGCTTCCGAATCCTGTAGAAGTGGGTGCGGACAGAGTGGTAGATGCTGCCGGAGCATTTTTCTTATACGGCGGACCGGTGATCGTGATAGATTTCGGTACGGCGACTACGTATGACCTTGTTACCGAGGATGGTTCCTTTATCGCCGGTGTTACGGCGCCGGGACTTCGGACCGCAGCAAAAGCACTGTGGAGTGGTGCTGCAAAGCTTCCTGAGATTGAGATAGAGAAGCCTGAATCGATCCTTGCGAAGTCCACGATCCCAAGTATGCAGGCAGGGCTTGTTTACGGCTGTATCGGTCAGACTGAGTATATCATCGACCATTTTAAAGAGGAATCAGGACTTGATGCAAAGGTGGTTGCGACCGGAGGGCTGGGACGTGTGATCGCAGATTCTACCGACAAAATAGATGTTTATGACAGAAACCTGACTTTACAGGGACTTAGGATAATATACGAGAAATCAAAATAAAATGATATGCGTTCGTGCATAGTGATCGGATAATGAGGATGAATAAAGAATTGTTTATCCAAAGATACGGAGGATACGGGGTGGCAGACGGGTTGAATATCGGAAATGTAAGTATCGGCCCGGGAGCTATCCTTGCGCCTATGGCGGGAGTGACTGACATCTGTTATCGCACTATCTGCAGCGAGATGGGTGCGTCGATGGTATGTTCCGAGATGGTCAGTGCGAAGGGGATATATTATAATAATAAAAATACGGATGAGCTGCTTGAGATCGGTGACAACGAACACCCTGTTTCTCTGCAGCTTTTTGGTTCTGATCCGAAGATCGTATCCGACATGGCAAAAAGGATCGAGGACAGACCGTTTGATATTCTTGATTTTAATATGGGATGTCCGGTTCAGAAGGTGGTTAAAAACGGCGAGGGCTCAGCTCTTTTAAACGATATTACTCTTGCTTATGAAGTATTGAAGGCGACTGTGGATGCTATCGATAAGCCGGTAACAGTAAAGATCAGAAAAGGCTTTCATGAAGGTGAAAAGCAGGGGCTTGAGATGGCAAAGGCTGCGGAGCAGGCAGGTGTCTCTGCCATCGCTGTACACGCCAGAACGAGAGATCAGTACTATGGCGGTAAGGCCGATTGGGATTTTATCAGGAGGGTCAAGGAAGCGGTGAATATTCCGGTTATCGGGAACGGGGATATTTTTACTGCTGAAGATGCTCTTCGGATGGTCGATGAGACCGGGTGTGACGCTGTGATGATAGGTCGTGCTGCAAAAGGAAATCCGTGGATATTTACTCAGGTAAAGGAGGCTTTTATCTCGGGAAAGACTGATTTTCAGAAGCCATCGTATGAGGAAATGTGCGGGATGTTACTGAGGCATGCGGCTGATGAGGTGGAGAGGATCGGCGAGGAGAGGGCGATGCGGATGATGAGGACGCATTTCGCGTGGTACACTGCAGGCTACCCGGGATCCGTTAAACTCAGGCGCAACATGAATCAGATCGAGACCTATGATGATATGGTAAAGATATTACGGATATAGCTGGACGTGAGTGCAAGTAGAAAAAGCGTGATGTAAGCCACGAGATGAGAGAAATGTATAACTGTGAGGGGTGACAAACATGAGAATAATGGGAATACTGAACGTGACACCCGATTCGTTTTCTGACGGCGGCAACTACGAATCTGTCGAACAGGCTGTAAACTGCGCTCTTAAGATGGTCGATGAAGGGGCTAGTGTTATCGATGTTGGAGGGGAGTCGACGAGACCCGGATATACTGCCGTTTCCATGATCGAGGAGATGAACAGGGTTGTGCCCGTGATAAAGGCGATACGTAAAAAAAGCGATGTGACCATATCGATCGACACTTACAAATATGAGGTTGCCAGAGCGGCGATAGATGCGGGTGCTGATATGCTCAACTCGATCTGGGGGTTTGCAAAGGACGAAAGACTGGCTGAACTTGTGGCAAAGACGGGTGTTCAGGTCGTGCTGATGCACAATCGTGAAGAGCCGGCAGATATCGATGTCGGGCGTCACAGTAGCTTGGATAAGCTTGAGATCACTCCGAATGAATCAAAGTATATGGAACTCATAAAGGCAGAGCTTTCAAGGTCGCTGAACATAGCAAAAAAACACGGGATAATACAGAATCGGATATGGATCGATCCCGGAGTTGGTTTTGGAAAAACCTATGAGCAAAACCTCACTGTGATCAGGCATGTGGATCAGCTTGTGGAGATGGGTTATCCGGTGTTGATGGCGGCATCGAGAAAGAGCGTGATCGGGCTCGCATTGGATCTTCCTGTAGATCAAAGAGAGGAAGGGACTATGGCTATTTCGGTTTATGCGGCGATGAAGGGTTGTGCTATGGTAAGGGTTCATGACGTAGAAAAAAATGCCCGCGCGATCGGTATGCTTGAAAAGATACTTTGATGTTAATGATTTATAGGAGACCGGCTGATATAGTCGGTTTCTTTTTTTGTGTTAATTTTGAAAAAACACATTAAAGATTGATTCATTTTCGATGTCGGAGTCTGTAGGAAGTGCAACGGTAACGCTTGGTGAGAACTCGGCAAATATATCTGTCGAGGGTATAAACCGGGGCTACTATGATGCGAATGATGTAACATTACTTGGTGGAAGATACCTGACAGAGGAAGATGTATCCGGAGAAAAGGCAGTGATCATGGTCTCCGACAAGATGATTAAGACTCTTTACGGGGAGGGGACGTCGTATGAGTCTGTGCTCGGAAAAAGGCTTTTGGTCGATATAAACGGACTTTACTTTTCATTCTATATAGTTGGAGTTTATGAGTATGAGGAAGATGCAACGTCGTTCTCATCCGAGTCAGATGAAGATGTTGAGACAGCAGTGTATATTCCGATCACTACTGCAAAGAATAAGCTTCACAGTGATAACGGTTATCAGCAGGTGACGGTTGTTACGACAGATGCGGTAACGGATGTTACGACCTTTGCGACAGAGATCAAGGAATACATGAATAATAAGTTTTATTCGACAAATGATGATTATAAGATATCTGCTACCACGATGAGTTCACTTACCGAATCCATGAGTGATACAATAGGCACGGTTGCTATAGCGATCGCATTTATCGCAGGTATCTCGCTTTTGGTAGGTGGTATAGGAGTTATGAATATCATGCTCGTATCCATTACGGAGAGAACTCGTGAGATTGGTACCAGAAAGGCGCTTGGTGCAAAAAACTCGTCCATAAGACTGCAGTTTATCATCGAAGCAATGATACTATGTCTGATAGGAGGCTTGCTTGGTATCATGCTGGGATTCGGACTCGGGGCAATCGCGGCTAAAGTCATGGGGTATTCGGCAGCGGCACCGGTTGCTGCTATTATCGGTTCTGTAGCGTTCTCTATGGGGATCGGTATATTTTTCGGCTTCTACCCTGCGAACAAGGCAGCGAAGATGGATCCGATAGAAGCACTCAGATACGAATAAAAAAAGGGCTTCAGAGCGGTCCGGGTAAGTACCCCGGTCCGCCTGAAGCCTCTTGATGGATCAGACATTTATTTCAATTCAAAGTCAAATTCTTCTTCTCCCATGGACAGCTTCATCTTGAGATTTTTAAGCTTCTTCCCTGCTTTCTTTGGTAACTCGAAAATAAGTGCGCCCTTTTCGGTTTTTCCTGCCTTTACGGTTCTGTCGTGCATATCATCGGAAAATCCGATCATTTTTAATGACTCGAACTCATCTCCGCTATCATTTACCACCTTGGCTATGATATCCTCTGACGGGTTGTAGATGAACGGAAACAGTTTGATCTTTTCATCGCCTGAATTCTTGACGCTTATGTCTACTTTAAGCAGGACATTTCCCTTTTTCTTTGATTTGAAAATAAACAGGCCGCCTCTGAACTTCTTTGCAACCTTGGCTTTCTTTACCTTGATAGTAAGGTCGCCGAGATTTCCCTTTTTACCGAATGCGATCACATCGGCATCTTCAGTATCCTCAGTTTCTTCTTCCGGAGCTTCGGTAGCTTCAGGTGTCGGTTCAGCAGTTTCTTCCGTTTCGGCCGCAGGCTCTGTAGTCGGCTCGGTGGGCTCTTCCGGTGCAACCGTAGGTTCCGTGTCTTTGGAATTATCGTTATCTTTAGCAGCGTTAATTCCTTCTTCAACTGCATTTTTAATAGTATCCTTAAGGCTGTCGGACAGATTCGAATTATCCTCTCCACAGGCCGTAGCCATCAAAAGTGCTCCTACAAGAACGATCGCCAGCATTCCTTTTTTTATCATTTTTACTCTCCTTTCAGTGGCATTCTCATTATATCAGGTTTGATTTTTCTTAACGCCACTTGAAGAGGTTATCATTTTTTTGGAAAAATGTCAAGAAAAGTGTATGGAACGATATTATAGCGTTGAAACTCTTTTTGTTTTATTAGCGTAAAGTTTTTGTAGGAATAACACACCGGCATTGGCCGGATATAAAAATTGGGTATTGAAAAAGGGTAGTCCCCTATGATATGGTTTGATTGC
>ONKC01000140.1 GCA_900318295.1 uncultured Eubacteriales bacterium | reverse complement strand
AGATGTGGTGGTACTGATGATAGATGCCACCGAAGGAGTGACGGAGCAGGATGCAAAGATCGCCGGACTTGCTCACGACAGGGGCAGAGGCCTGATCATCGCTGTAAACAAGTGGGATGCGGTCGAAAAGAATGATAAATCGGTCAAGGAGTATACCGATGAGATCCGTAAGGTGCTTTCGTTTGTTCCTTACGCAGAGATCATTTTTATATCGGCAAAGACCGGTCAGCGTACCGGGAAGGTATTTGAGTTGATCGAGACCGTGATAGAGAATCACGCGCTCAGAGTTCAGACAGGAGTGCTCAATGAGATCATGACCGAGGCTGTGGCGATGCAGCAGCCGCCGTCTGACAAGGGAAAACGACTCAAGCTTTTCTATATGACTCAGGTTGCAGTAAAGCCTCCGACCTTTGTTATATTTGTCAATAAAAAAGAGCTTATGCATTTTTCTTACCAAAGATATATAGAGAACCAGATCCGACAGACTTTCGGCTTTTCGGGTACGCCGATAAGGATTTTGATCAGAGAGCGTAAAAATGAAAAGTAACTACCGATCTGGTAACTACCGATTTGTTTATGCGGCATGATAAGACAAGTAATTCATTTAGCAATGCAAGTATTATGCGAGAGCATGTGATATATAGGAGGACATCTGTAGATGACAACATTTGAGTATGTTATGGCCGGGTTATTTTTACTGGTCGGATATTTCTTCGGAAGCTTTTCGACGGGGTATTTTTTAGGGAAAAAACAAGGTCATGATATCCAGTCCGAGGGAAGCGGAAATATCGGTACCACAAACGCTCTTCGGACGATGGGAAAGGGCGCCGGACTGATCACGTTTTTAGGAGATCTGGCCAAAGCATTTATCCCGACTCTGATCGTGAGATTTGTTTACTGTAGGATAATGGGTTACGATACTGATCTGACTTATATAGTGACTTTGATCACGGGACTTGGTGTTTTTATCGGACATATTTTTCCGTTTTACCTGCGCTTCCACGGAGGAAAGGGAGTTGCGGTCGCGGCAGCGGTCATCGTTGCTACGTCATGTGACGGCGGGGTCGGACTTTGGATGATCTTTATCGGCATCGCAGTGTTTGTGATCGTCGTCGGGATAACCAGATATGTTTCGCTCGGATCGCTGATCGTACTTTGGTATTTTCCGATATATGTGACACTGAAGTTTTTTACAAGTGATTACTACTGGGAGGCACTCGGACTGGGTCTCGTATTCGTAGCGCTTTGCTATATCAAGCACGCCGGAAACATCAGAAGACTTCTCAATGGTACTGAGAGAAAGCTGTTCGAAAAGAAAGACGGCGACTCTGATGATAAAAAGAGTAAGAAAAAAGAAAAGAAAAACAAAAAGTAATATACAAAAATCTGAAGGGGATAGATCGAAAAAGAATTAGGAGCAGATGACGAAATGAGAAACATAGCATTTTTAGGAGCAGGTAGCTGGGGGACGGCTCTTGCGATACTGTGCGCAAATAACGGACATAAGGTGACTATTTGGTCAGCGGTCGAGCCTGAACTCGATATGCTCAGGACCAATCGTGAGCATAAGGACAGGCTTCCGGGAGTAAAGCTTCCCGAATCCATCGATATCGAAAGTGATATCAAAAAGGCTTGTGATGAAAAAGATATCCTCGTCTTTTCAGTGGCGTCCCCTTTCGTGAGAGCGACGGCCGAGCGCATAAAGCCTTTTATCAAAAATGACCAGATAATAGTAAACGTAGCTAAGGGTATCGAAGATGGAACTCTGCTCACACTTTGTGGCATCATCGAGGAGGTTTTACCCAATGCTGACGTGGCGGTGCTGTCCGGACCGAGCCATGCAGAAGAGGTATCAAAGGGAGTTCCGACCACGGTAGTCGTCGGAGCACATTCTGAAAAAACGGCAACCTTCGTCCAGGATGTTTTTATGGCGCCGAACTTCCGCGTCTACACCAGCCCGGATATGATCGGGATAGAGCTCGGCGGTTCTCTTAAAAATGTCATCGCACTTGCCGCAGGTATCCTTGATGGTATGGAGATGGGAGACAACACAAAAGCGGCTCTGATGACCAGAGGTATCGCAGAGATAGCGCGCCTTGGTGTCGAGCTCGGTGCTCAGATCGAGACCTTTACGGGACTTTCCGGAATAGGAGATCTGATCGTTACCTGTACCTCAATCCACTCACGCAACCATAACTGCGGATATCTGCTCGGTAAAGGAAAGACTCTTGAAGAAGCGAAAAAAGAGATCAATCAGGTTGTCGAGGGAGTAAACACTGCCCAGGCTGCGATGGATCTGGCAAACAAGTACCATGTTACCATGCCGATAGTCGAGCAGATCAATGCGATACTTTTTGATAATAAACCACCGAGGCAAGCGATGGCAGACCTGTTGGAAAGAGACAAGGTGGTCGAATATAAGAGCCTAAAGTGGGACAGGTGATCGAGACCGGGATTGGGACCGGTATACGGGATAACAGCCTGTGAAGAGCCATTTTTATAAATGTGAATTATTTGTGTATATACTTGCAGATGTATACTATCTGTGATAAAATAAAAAAGATGTACTTATTTACGCTCGGTGACGCTGATCTTATCAAATGTAAGCATCACCGGCGAAAGAAATGGAGGAAATGAAAGTGAAAAAGAGTTTTAGAGCGGTGGTGACGATCGCCGCGGTATGTGGTCTGTCGATCGGTGTGTTTACGGGTTGTTCGATGGATGACATTACAGAGAAGTTTGTGGGAGCAGCAAGCGGTTCGGCAGCCGGCGAGGCTACAGCGAGCGCATCTACAGGTTCTGCGACTTTTGTATCAGGTCAGGCAGTGGAGCTTGAGGATTATGATGCGACTGAGCTCGTGGAACTTGCTCAGTATAAGGATGTTCCGGTCGACTGTACAGTAAAGGATGATGAGATTCAGGGAGATATTGATAAGCTTTTTGATGAGCATCCTCAGAAGATCAAAGAGGGTACTGCTCAGAACGGAATGCATGTAAATATCGATTATTCCGGAAAGATTGATGGTAAAAAGTTTGAAGGTGGAACCGCAAAGGGAACATCTATCAAGCTTGGAGAGAGCGGTATGATCCCGGGATTTGATGATGGTATCATCGGGATGAAGGTCGGTGAGAAAAAAGACGTGGATCTCACATTCCCGGAAGACTATCATGATTCGGCAATAGCCGGTAAGAAAACCGTGTTTACCATGAAACTTAACTACAT
>ONKC01000117.1 GCA_900318295.1 uncultured Eubacteriales bacterium | reverse complement strand
TTCATTTACGGCGCATATAGAACCAACATTCCCCTCTCCTTTTACGACGATATCGAGCGTCAGATTATAAACGCAGCCTCTCATATATCCAAAGAAACCAAAGTTTCCGGACGTGCGTCCCTTTATGGAAAGGTTTTTTATAATATGACCTTTTCCGTCAAAAATACCGCAAAATGAATTAGTTCTTGTGATACCTATAGGCGAGAACTTTTTCCCGCCGCAGTTTATATCAGCTTCTACCGTAACATATGCGTTGATGTATTCCTTATCTCCGGTATTGATCTTCTCACAAAACTTCTCAAGATCAGATGCATTCTTGATCCGAACTGATTTTCTTTTGGGGTCGACACTTATCTTTTCATACCACTTATCATCATCAAAACGCATTACATAGCGATCATTGGTCTTTTTCCAAATCGCCTTCGTATCAAAACCTAGTGTATTTGCATCTTTTTCATCTTTAATCGTATGAGATGACTCTTTTCTGTTCGTATCCCAAAGCTGTGGAAATCTTCCTCTGCGATTAACAAAGGATGTAGATATCTTTCCTTTATTCAACTGAGCAAACACACATCTGTATTTTCTCGAAACAGCTGATATATAACAATAACAATCTCTGATCGTTCCCTCATTGCATCCGGCAAATCCACCTGCCGCATCCGTCGTATCTTTCATGTGTTTATCTTATCTCCTACAAAAATACCAAATCTATCCCAAGTTTAAACGCCAGATATATGCAGCCATAAATACGATTACAACCGTATTGATAAGGGTTATGGAAAGTATCACCCATGTCAAACGCTGAATACTGCGAGTGGTCTTTTGAGATGCCATCCTGAGCAACGTATCATCCACATCTCTGAAGAAGTCTTCTGTTTTTTTATCCGACTTACTTATCAACTCGTTTACCTGGCTGACATTATCTGTAGTTCTGTTTTTAAGAAGCTTCCTTACCTTATCAATAAATCTTCTACCGTATACGGAGGCTTGAAATGATTTGTTTCCTTCCAGCTTTTCAACAATGTATTTAAGATGTTCCGGATTATCAAAATCCATCTTATCCATGATCCTTCCCATAGAGATCAGGACTGTCTCATCGTTATTCTTTTCCATTGTTTTCTCCTGTACATACAAAAACAGCCATCAGGCAGGGTGTCTCTCAACAAGACACTCTGCCTGATGGCTGTAATACTCTTTTATTACTTTTATTGAAGCACCAAAACAGAGAGCTCTGCTCTGCTCTGCTCTGCTCTGCTCTGCTCTGCTCTGCTCTGCTCTGCTCTTAGGGATTTTATCACGTCATTCATATATGTCAACCCCCTTTTTAAAATCACACTACAACATATTGTTATTATACCAAAAAGTCCTCGACTATGCAAGGACTTTTCCGACACTTTTATGCCTTAAACCCTCTGCTCGGACTCACTCCCACTCCGATAGTCTCACGAAGATCAGATCCCGGTCCGTAGGTAAGTCCCGCAACGATCGTCTGGGTGTTTTTCATGAGTGGTGCTGAGTCATCCTGCTTAGCTATCTCTTTGAACGATTTCAGCAGGCCTTCCAAGATATTTGTTGTGTTATCAAATCTCTTCGGGTCACGATTTGCGATTCCCTGGCATAACTCACGATACCCAAAGATATAGAGCTGACGCAGATACGTTGAAATGTTGTAATGCATGTCAAGTGCATACATCAGCTCCTGGATCATGCTCTTTGCTCGTTCGATCTCGTGGCGTGCGTCGGTAACAGCACCGGCCTCGAGGGCGTCCTTCCCCTCTTTGATTGAGGCCAGTGCTACTTCATAGATAACAACAACCAATTCCGAGCGATTTGCCTGCGTTACGCGTGTGGCAAACGCCTGGAGAGTTGACTTGTCCATTTGACTCCTCCTGATTTGGTCGCATTTATCTAGTTTTGTTCGGAGGTCCGCTTGTGCCATTCTTTAACGCAGCGGTGCGTGGCTCGAAAAACCCTCGCCTACGCACCGGCGTTAAAGACAGCCTCCTCACAGAAACCTGTTAAATGCTTATTATTCACTGATATAATCAACTGCACTGAGTTCTCTCGTGCAAGTTTTCCCACGTGCTTACTTGTCAAATCCTTAACCCTGTAACATCTGAAGGATGTTCTGCGGCTGGTTATTTGCCTGTGAGAGCATCGATACACCTGCCTGGACGAGCACCTGATACTGGGTGTACTTGGTCATTTCCTCGCTCATATCGACATCTTCGATTCGTGAGCAGGCCTCTGTGAGGTTCTCGCTTGTCTCATCGACAGATGCAACCGCTGATTCCATACGGTTTTGATACGCACCGAGCTTTGCTCTGACTGATGTAACAAATGTTACTGCACTGTCAAACGCGGAGATGGCCTTCTGAGCACCATCCTGCGTGCATACGTTACAAAACTCGATATGCATCGATTTGCACGTTACCGGTGGTACGCTCATATCGATAGTCTGACCTTCATTCGCACCTATTTGTATTGATACGTAACCTGCGTCAAGCATGGTCACTTTTGAGTCTTTGGTCTCCCCGGCATACTCAGCATCACTCATCTCCCTGGTTTCATATGTCCCATCGGGATAAGCAACCTGCTTATTGAACGTTGTTTCAAATATCATCTCAAATCCACCGCGATCTGTCACCGTAATACGACTTCCATCTGTTACTACAGTAGCCGTATTTGAAAAGTATTTTCCTAGAGGCGTCTTAACTCCTACATCCTGACCTTTTGATGTATCTTTATCAACATCTACAAGTCCGAGCCCCGCAAGGGTACCATCAACTTTTATTTCCACATACTGCGATGAACCTGCTTCCTTTGTTTTGAACTCTAGATAACTATTCTCTCCAAACTTTCTCTTTTCATCACTCACATCACCCGCCCCTGCTCTCGGTGTAACGACTATGTTCATATACTCGCAGGTATCACGGATCTTTCTGAACACATCCTCATAGCTGTCATCATTTTTGACATCTATAGAAATCCCATTAATACTGATTGCCCCCTGGCAGTTTACAGGATCCTTAACACTTGTTGCCGATCCCGGCGGAAAAGCTTGGGTTGCTCTTCCACACTTAGGCTGATCTGTTATGGTAAACTCGTACGAAGTAAGCTTTACATCATCCGAAGCGCTGACAAGTCTTACATTTACATTGCTAGATGTAGACTGACGTGTGCATGTTCCGTCGAGGACAGTCATCGTGTTGAACTCCGTGTCACGAGTGATACGATCAATCTCCGTACGAAGCTGATCGATCTCCTGCTGGATAGCCACTCGATCCTCGATAGTAGTCGTTCCCATGTTTGCCGCCTGCACACTAAGCTCTCTGCAGCGCTGTACCATATTCTCAACTTCTTTCAGAGCACCCTCTGTGGTCTGGATAAATGCGATACCGTCGCTTCCGTTCTCCGAAGCACGCATAAGACCGCGGATCTGTGCATGCATCTTGTGAGAGATAGCCATACCTGCTGCATCATCCGCTGCCTTTACGATACGATATCCGCTGGAAAGTCGATTTGTAGACGCGGTCAGACGCTTCTGAACCGCATTAAGATTGAAATTAGCTCTCTGAGCTTCGATATTATTATTTACTTTCATATGGAATTCTCCTTTCGTGATCTACCTGTCGAAAGAATGCTCTCATCCTTTCATCATTCAGATACTTTTGAGGAAGCACTTTGCGATACGATACAGATCCTGATTTTTCGCTCCGTCAACTTCGCTTCCTACATGAAGAGAATTCCGCTCGCCTGTAATAAGGCTATTACCATCCATTGTAAAACCGATCTCTTCCAATCCTTTTTCAAAGCGTGAAAGCAGGCTAGAGTAA
The DNA here is from genome assembly GCA_900318295.1 of uncultured Eubacteriales bacterium. Taxonomy (GTDB): domain Bacteria; phylum Bacillota; class Clostridia; order Lachnospirales; family Lachnospiraceae; genus Eubacterium_F. The sequence continues at coordinate 1,204 of ONKC01000117.1, read as the reverse complement.
GCATCAACGCTGTCCTTGTTTGCTGCTGTCACAAATCCGTTTACCTTCGTTCCGGTGAGCTTAAATGTCCCCTGCAATCTTCCAAGCTCGTCCGAATCAGTGGTTATCTCTACGGTTCCGCGCTGTGTGCCGTCATTTTTGATGGTGACATTTACATCCATGACACCATGCTCAGTCATCACCGGTACCTCGTACATCTGATACCTGCGGATTGCCTTGTAGAAGGATATGTGCCCGGCCATCCTTGCCGTGGCTTTGATCTTATCACTAGTTATATCGTCAGATTCTTTGATATTCTCAAGAGCCTCTGTGTGAGTTTTTTCTATTTCATCATAGATTTCATCCACATCATCCTGATCGAAGTGCTCTACTACTCGTTCCGACTCATCTTCGGTCCACATATCCGAAGTCTCACGCATACGATGACGGATAAAGTCCCCTGCAGACACTATATTTCCGATAGTTTCCGGCAGCTGTATCTCTTCTAAAAATGCTCCGGTCTGCTCATCGAACTGCTCCGCAACCTCTCTGACATCCTCTGCCATCTGATCGTAGTACTCACTCATCTCATCATCAGTCTCACCGTGCTCATCACAAAGCTCATAAAGGTCTTCTAGTGTCATCTGAGTCACATCACCTGCAAAGGCAGCCATAGCTTTCGGCGAGAGGATTTTTTTAAGTATGGGCATCTCACTTTTTGTAAATGCACTCATGATCTGTGCATCGATAGATATTCCCTTTGATCCGACGCTCTCCGCCGCTCCCGACTCATCGGAAACCTCAGCATCGATATGGCCCTTTTTCCGGGTACGTGATGCCTCCAGCATATTTTTCAGAGAGAGGTCTCTTCCCTCATTTACGAGCTGATTTCAGAGAGAGGTCTCTTCCCTCATTTACGAGCTGACCGACCAGGGCGCCATCGCTTTTTTCAATCTTATCGAGAAGTCGGTAAATACCGATCATACTTTCACGTTCCTCGGATGAGATTGCCTTCTGTCTGTCAAGCTTCCAGAGGAAACGTGAGAAAGCAACATCCTCGTTTCCGACCTCTTCGGTTATGTCAGCCACCTTCTCCTCAAGCTCTGATAATGAGAGTTCAAGCGGATTTATATCCTTTTCTATCATGCGCTTTACAACCTGCGGCTTCATCGAATCCATAAGCGCATTCACTCTGTTATCATAGGTCTGCATCTCAAGCACGGAC
>ONKC01000119.1 GCA_900318295.1 uncultured Eubacteriales bacterium | reverse complement strand
AAAAAGTTCGCTTCGCTCACTTTTTATAACTTTCGCTGCTCGGCTATGGGCCTCGCTTCGAGCAAGCTCGAAACGCGAAAGTAACGTAAATGAGTTACTAACATGCTGGCATATAATATCCAGATTCATTGACGAGTTGGTTTAAACCATACTCTTTTTTGAATTGGTGTTCAAAGTTGTTTCACTATTCAATTATCAAAGAACTTTCATAAAAATAACACGCTTGCGAATCTTTAGCGCGTCAGCAAGTAGTATCTTAACAAACTTGAAGCAGATTGTCAACACTTTTTTTAAAAAAAATTCAAAAAAATCCAAAAAAGTTCAAAAACCCCGAAAATACGTACTTTTTCGAGGTTCGTTTTGTCTATTGATAATATTTAAATCGATCAGATTCGAAAAATCACTACAGATCAAAGCTCTTTGGCATCAGTTCACCGAGTGTCATAACCTCATACTCATCCTCACTGACAGCCATGATCACTTCGAATGACGGTTCGCAAAACTCCGTCATCACCTGGCGGCACACACCGCATGGTGACGGAGCCACACTCTCTCCTTCGTGACCGCCCACTATAGCTATACGCTCAAACTCGCGCTCTCCCTCGCTGACCGCTTTAAAAAACGCAGTCCTCTCCGCACAGTTCGACGGACCGTAAGCAGCATTTTCCACATTACATCCGGTATATATCTTGCCGCTCTTCCCAAGTAAAGCTGCACCAACCTGGAAACCCGAATACGGAGAATACGAAAAACTCCTTGCCTCTATCGCCTTCTTTATCAGCTCTTTCATCCGAGATTCCTCCTTGACATTTTTTATCCTCTATAAAATAAGAAATATTTTTTGATGTTTTGATACATATGTCGCTACTCGGGAACTATGATCCCGCCAAAGAAGTCCGGTTCACCCTCCTCATCGCACATAACAAACCCTCTTGTGTAGCAGTTGATATACTCACCGTCATGATTGCAGACTCTGTAGTGGATCTGTCTGACTCCGGTGTTATCGAAAAATATCCCGTCCAGCGCCCTTCTGTACAAAGGCATATCCTCCGGATGAATATGAGACTCCCATATAGCTCCCGCTCCGTAATTATACTCATCCTTCATGTGATAATCCTTCGCCAGTTCAGTCGACCACCTGGAATAATCATACCTGATATCCAGAATATAGACGTATCTTTCCTGCGTGACGGATTTTATAGCGTTAAATAATTCGTTCAGCATTCGCTTTCTTCCGTCAGGAACAGGCGGGCGATCCTCGTTCATGTTATAGAAGCCGTCTCTTTGTCTCATTGCCTTCAGATGGTCTTTATCCTCGTACATGGCTTTATCAGCTCTTTCAAAGACATCGGACATCTTTTCATCGAGGTCAAAATTGCATTCGCTCATACCGCAGGCTACAACAGGGCCCGATCTTTCTCTACCGTTCTTTATGGTTTCGAGTTTAAACTTTGCGATAAGGTATTCGCGGTCAATATAATCATCATCGGTAACGATCGCAACAAACTCATCTCCGCCGGTCCTAAACACCGGACTGTGGCTGAACGTGTTGCATATCATTATGCTCGCTTTTCGAAGATAGTCGTCTCCTATCGTATGTCCCTTCGTATCATTTATTATCTTCAGATCGTTCATATCAAATACAACGATCGCAACTCCCCCATCCATCGTTCCGTTCTTCAGCTTATCATCAAGCTCTGCTTCAATCTCTTTGTAAGCGTTTTTGTTTCTGATCCCCGTAAGCTCATCGCGTCTTGCCATCCGGGATGCATCAGCCAGTTTTCTTGCATTTTCTATAGCTTCAAGCTTTTCACGGTACTCCTTATCAATATTCTTAACGCATACAATAAAATAGTCGGATTCTCCGGACATCCCTCTTATCACCTTAAGAGTGTGGTATACAGGCTTTCCTCTGATGATCAATCTGTATACGATGTCCTGCACCTCTCCTCTGCTCAACTCATCAAGCAGCTTCTCTTTTGTCAAGGAATCCTTGATAAGCTGCTTATCATCCTCATGTATATTGTTGTCAACATCCCCTTCAACATCAACAAAAAAATCGCTCCCTGCCGGCTTCACACTAATAGAGCGGTAATCCTCGTCGGAGGAATACCACTGATATTCGTTCGTTTGTATATCTACATAATATATGCTTGAGTACTCCGAAAGAAGTGTCTCTGCGATTCTGTCAAAAGCAACTCTGCTGTTATCCATACACACTCTCCCTAAAATGAATAAAAGGCATCCCGTTATGGAATGCCTTTACACACAAAAATCAAGCGCTCTTTTTAAGCGACGCCGAAAGCTTGCCCTTCGGATCCAGGATAAGCAAACGCACAAGCCAGATCACAAGTGCGAGAGCAACAACTGAAACTCCGAGGAATGTATCGTTTACCATATCCTTGATGGCCGGAGAAAAATAATCCGCACCAAGTTCAGCGTACTCATATATGGCATCAACAAGCCACATGATGGACGCTCCCCAGTACATAAATACAAGTGCACCAAGCTTCATATCATCGTTTTTACGATTATACCAGATCACGGTGGTGATCACGGCAGCAAATACTGTAATAAGTAATGTCATGACAATCTCTCCTTATGCTTCATTCTCAGATGCATCATTCTGACGCTTAACAATTCTGTCCGCAACCAGGCACATGCCAATCCAGATCACTGTGATAAGACCTGCCATAGTCGTACCTACGGTAGCCATCTCGTGAAGCATCTGCGTAGTTTCTTCGGGATCGTTCATCGCCGATAGGAACGGGAACCACGGCACTACCTCTCCGTGCCAAACATGCTCGAACATAAGAAGAACGGCTCCTCCGATAAGCATATAGAACAACCATGAGAGCTTGCGTGAAAGCGGTACTTTATTCTGAACCACCTGCTCACCGCTCTCGATAAGCTTCTCCTCGTGTTTTTTCTCGGCTTTTTTAACAACTCCCACTACAACAGCTTCAGCCGCAGAAACCAAAAAACAAGCCATGATAAAAACCTCCTTATATTTATGAAATATCACATGATTAATTGTACTAATTTTACGAAAAAATGTCAAGTATCAGTTGTTGATCCCATGATGCACTTCCCCTGTCGCTGCGGTCATCGCACGAAACTCAAAACCGTTCGCTTTTCCGTAATCGATGATCCTTTGAAGCGCGTTTATCGTCTTGTCATTTCCGGCGAAATCATGCATCAGTATCACGTTGCTTCTGCCCTTTTGTATCCCGGATTTTACCGACTTATAAACCTGGTCTGCATTATTCGCACCACCGGCATCACCGGAAGATACGTTCCAATCCTGATATTTAAATCCCCACTTGTGAACCTTCTTTGACAGTCTGGACATGATACCCGTACTATAGTGACGCGATACCGTATTCGAGCTGCCTCCCGGAAATCTCGTCTGTGTACACCAAACCTTAAACTTTTTATAGAACAGTTTCTGAAGCTTGGTAAGATTCTCGTGATAAGCATCATCGCTTCTGTATATACGGTCGTATTTGTGACTGTAACCGTGGATTGCCAGTGTATGTCCCTCGTCAAGCACTCTCTGCGTCAGATCATAATCCTCTTTTGCAGGCTTTATCTCGAAAAATGTCGCGTTCACGCCGTTTTTCTTTAATATGTCAAGCACCTTCGGTGTCGAATACCTAGTCGGTCCGTCATCAAAGGTCATGTAGATGATACTGTCAGGCTTTTTCTCGACGGTCACCTCACATTTGAATCGATGCATACCATCTTCAGTCGCACCTTCGATGGTCGCCTCTCCCTCACTCTTTGCTTTGATCTTTGATCCGTTCTTTCCTACCTTTACGACCGAAGGATCCGAAGACTCCCACGTAACCTTATCAATCTTTTTTGAAAACTGGTGATTTAAGTCAACCGACTCGGTAGTCAGCATCGTAATCTCCGGAAGCATGAATCCGTCTGCCTTTGCATTAACCTCGATGCTTGCAGGATCGACCTGCTCGGATCCGTCATCGGCTCCGTCCTGTGCACCGTCTGCTGACTGGCCGTCTGATGCAATCTCATCTTGTGCTGCTTCGTCCGCTTTCGGAGCCGGATCATCACCGCATCCGACCAGCATGGCAGCGATGAGCAACGCGGCTAACAGCTTGAATGGTTTTTTCATAAATCGTCACCCCCTGGCTAAAATGCGGCTGGAGGGACCTTGAAAGGTTCCTGCAAGCAGGAACCGAGCTTTCGCGGAGCGAAAGCTCCCCCTACGCCCATGCGGATAACAGGACTTGAACCTGCACGGGTCTCCCCACTAGAACCTAAATCTAGCGTGTCTGCCAATTCCACCATATCCGCAACTACGGGTATGACTATAACATATTTTTTATAAGAAATCAAGCATTCGCTTGCGGTTTTGTAATCGGTGTGCTAAAATACTTGACAGTAACGATATGATGGGCAAAAGGGAGAGATTGATATGAATGCGATAATAGGTTGGATCATAGTATTTGCGATCATCTGCGGATGTATTTTTGCGTGGACTTATATGTGTCATCGCGGGCCTCACGCCGACGAAAACGAGCTTAGCGGCTGCAACGGTGACTGTCTTCACTGCGCTAAAAATGTATCAAATCATATGATAAACCCGGATGATTGCGAAGAAAACACTACAAATAAATAGTATTATTCCACGAAAAATATCAGTATTAGGAGATATTAATGCTTGAATATATCAAAAGATAAGGACCCCTCTCAGATCGGACCGCTCAAGCTGGCCTATCTCGGAGACTCCGTCTATGAGATGATCATCCGTACAACTCTGATGGATACCGGAGAGCGTTCCGTCAAAAAAATGAACAAGGATGCTCACGAACTTGTAAATGCCACAGCTCAGGCCGAAGTAGCAAGGATACTCGTACCTCTTCTAAACGATGAAGAAAAATCCGTATTCAAAAGAGGGCGAAACGCCAAATCAAACTCAGTCTCAAAGCACTCAAACATCCAGGATTACCGTGTTGCGACAGGACTTGAGGCCGTATTCGGATACTGGTATCTGACCGATCAGATGGAGAGAGCCCTAAGTCTCTTCTATTTCGCCTGTATGGAATTAAAACTCGAAGAGGTGACCAGACTCAAGGAAAAAGAAGCCGCTTCGAAGAAAACATCTAAAAAATCACAGTAATTTGAGGTAAATTATGAAACCAGATAAAAGACCGGATCAAACCGAAGAAGAATCATTTCAACTCGAAGGAAAGCATTCCGTATTGGAGGCTCTCAGAGCAGATCAGACCATAGAAAGACTGTTTGTACTGAAGGAAAGCAAGGATTCTCAGATTCAGACCATCCTCAGGGAAGCAAAAAAGCACCACGTTATGGTCGACTTCGTCGATAAGGAAAGGCTCACCCACATGGCTGAGACCGATCACCATCAGGGTGTGATCTGTAAGCTTGCCGCATTTAAATACGCAGAGTTGTCAGATATGTATGACAACTCAGAAAAAGAAAACGAATCTCCTTTCTTTTTCCTGCTTGACGGCATAGAGGATCCGCACAATCTCGGTGCGATCATCCGAACCGCCCACCAGGCGGGCGCGCACGGAGTGATAATCCCGAAGCGAAGAGCCGTGGGTCTGACTGCAACCGCTGTAGCCGCCAGTGCCGGAGCTGTGAACTATATTCCGGTGGTTCGTGTCACAAATCTTGTCGACACCATCAAAGAACTCAAGGAACGTGGTATGTGGTTCGTCTGTGCCGATATGGACGGAACAAGGATGTATGACCTGAATCTGAAAGGCCCGATCGGGCTTGTAGTCGGTTCGGAAGGAAGTGGCGTCAGTCGCCTGGTCAAAGAAAACTGTGATATGATCGCAAGCATCCCCATGAAAGGACAGATCGATTCTCTAAACGCCTCCGTAGCAGCAGGCGTACTCGCATATGAGATAGTAAGGCAACGACTTTCATGATAAACGCAAAAGGCCCGCAGGTTATCCTACGGGCCTTTTTTATTTGAGCATGGACACTCAAACATAACAATAGCCGTGACGAGAATATGAAATCCCCCCCTATATATCCAAGGTGCCATATTCTCACCGCGGCTACCCTCCTCTTTCAAAGGACTGCGATTACGTTAACCATAATACAACATTTTAAAAAAAAATCAAGCAAACCGTGACGAAATGCATCAAACCGTGACGAAAAGCATTTACTTTTATCAAAATTAATGATAAAATGTTCGCATGAACATCGCAATCGTAGACGATCTTCAAAACGAGATCGACAACCTGACATCCATACTTACTGATTATACCGAGACGAACGGCCTCGAACTTTCTTTAAGTACGTTTAAAAGCGGCGAAGAGCTTCTTGACGGCTACGAGCCGTATAAGTTCACGGTTGTTTTTCTCGATATATACATGGGCGGCATCACCGGAGTGGAGACGGCAAAAAAGCTAAGAGAGCTTGATTCGAACACTCTTATCATTTTTCTTACGACCAGTACGGACCATATGGGGATCGCCTTCGCGATCCACGCGTATGATTATGTCGAAAAACCGGCCGAGAAAAAACGTATCTTCCGTCTGATGGATGATATTCTCAAAACCCGTACCAATCTTTACTCAAAAACCGTCGATTTCATGTTTGACAGACGAGCGCATCGTATTCCGGTCCCGGATGTCGTCAGCATAAGAACGGGTGAAACAAACCACCTATATATAGAAGACAAACGAGGCAACGAATACAGCCCTCGCACTACCTTCTCCGCAATTTGCGAAGATATCGCCGATGAGAACCGTTTTCTTTTGATAAACCGAGGTGTACTTGTAAATATGGATTATATCTCCACCTTCAACGATCAGGGCGAATGCATTCTTAAAAATGGCAAGGCCTATCCTGTTTTCACCAAAAAGCAAACGGAAACAGTACAAAAATGGCAAAACTATATTTTCAATAACGTTCGAACAAAACAAAGAGGAAGAAGAAAGAACGCATAGGTGTTACCAGCATGGATTATATAAAGCTTTTGACAATATTTCTCGACTATAGCAACTTAATTCCCGCTGCTATTCTTTGCGTTGCCCCCATGAGAAACCAGATGCGATACAGTGTTGCAAAAACTGTCAGATACGCGATCATCACTCTTTTTTCCACACTTATCATAATAACCCTGATCAACTATTGTTTTGACATCGAGCCGAACAGTCTTTTGTTTCTGGCCCTTATACTGTGTTTTATCGCTTACCACTGTGTACTAAACGTACATATCAGTAAAACACTGGCGATGTTTTCTTATGCATGCGTGGTCATGGTCAGTAAAACACTGGCGATGTTTTCTTATGCATGCGTGGTCATGGCACTGATATCAAACTACTCGATAATGTTCGATGCGGCGATCCACCCTGCTTCGGGCGCAAATGTGTTTTCTCTGGAAGGATCATTGTTCCAAACCGTTACTTCATTCGCTGTTGCATTACTATTATACCTCCCGTTTAAAAAATACGGAACAATCCTGATTGACAGACTTGATATACCGAATGTCTGGTTCACGGTTCTGATACTAACTACTGTATTTTTAGCCGGTAACATCATAATCCGACCTCTTAAATACCAGACATTATACACCAACAAGGTATTTCTTGCATATATCATCGTAGTGACCACGATGCTGATCACACTCCTGCTTTTGACTGTCATATTCTACTTTATCGTTACAGGTCTTTTGAAAAAAACGGAGACTGACGAACGAAATAAAATGCTTGAGATGCAGGAAAGCCAGTATATCAAGCAACAGGATTATATGGAGAAAACCGCAACCGCCAGACATGATTTCAGACAGATGATACTGACACTGGAAAGCCTGGTGGTAGCTGATGATTATGCGGCGATAAAAGAGTTTATTACAGATTATGCAGATTCACTTCCAAAAAACGAGGTGATATCCTTCTGTCCCAACCACGCGGTAAACGCTCTACTTAATTATTACCATGAAACCGCAGAGGAATTTCAGATAAAAACTGCTTGGCAAGTTGAATTACCTGCGAAACTACCTGTCGCAAACATTGATCTATGCAATATCCTCGGAAACCTTTTAGAGAACGCACTTATTGCCTGCAAAGATATGCCCGAACGAGATCGCTATATAGACCTGTCTGTCGCGACCTCCGATGACGAAACCTATCTTTGCATAGTTATGACGAATCCTTATTGGGATACACGCCGCAAGTTCGAAGGCATGTATTTATCAACACATAAAAATGGCAGTGGCATCGGGC
>ONKC01000152.1 GCA_900318295.1 uncultured Eubacteriales bacterium | reverse complement strand
CTATCGCAAATAAGTATGACGGAGTTGCTAGATTTTCAGATTATGACGGAGAATTCTGCTCGGATGTAATGCTTATGATGGAGGAACCATAAAATGATTAAACAAATGTTTTCCGTAAAGGAAGAAGATTTTCTGGCAAAAAGTATGACTTTCATCGAAGAATCTCTCAAAAAGATGAATATCAAATCAAAGCTTTTAGTAAGAGCCGAGCTTTTGGCGGAGGAGGTTATCGTATCCTTTGCAAACCACGGACCCGAGGATATGTATATTACGATATGCATCAAAAAGAAACTCGGCGATATATGTATAGAGATCAGCGCTTACGGAGCCGAGTTTGACCTTGGCGAGCTAAACAGAGAGCTTACCGATGATATGAGCGATCCTGATCAGGAAAGCGCCATCCGTTCAATCATCCTAAAAGCACACGGTGAAAAGCTTAAGTATTCGCACTCCAAGGGTGTAAACCGCGTGTCGATAGCTGCAGGAAAAGCAGATAGATCCTCGATTATCAAAACCTTTATTGCACTCATACTCGGTCTTTTGGTCGGGATTGGTGCCTCACTTCTTCTCCCCAAAAATGTCTCTGAGGGGATGTGTACCTACGTACTTAATCCCGTAAAGACCATGTTTATGAGCGCACTGCGTATCATAGTTGCGCCGGTGATCTTTTTCTCGATCGCATCGTGCATATCTCAGTTCAAAAACCTGTCAGAACTCGGGCGAATCGGTGCAAAGGTGATGAGCATGTATCTTATGACAACGGTAATTGCAGCATTTATCGCCCTGGGTTATTCCCTTTTATTTACGCCCGGGCAGGATACCACTATCGCCACCACCGCAGCTACAGCCGTAAATGTAGACACCAATGTAGATTCATCACTTTTATCCACCATCATAAATATCGTTCCTGACAACCTGATAAAACCGTTCCTTGAGTCAAACACTCTTCAGCTGATATTCCTTGCTGTCGTATTCGGACTCGCACTGGGAATGATAGGCGAGTACTCAGCCACGCTGAAAAATCTGTTCGAGGCGTGCAACGAGCTCTTCCTGACCATCACAACACTCATTACCCGTTTTATCCCTTTGGCCGCTTTCTGCTCGGTAACCATACTTATTATCGAGATGGGCTTCGACGCTCTTATCTCTACTCTCGGGATGTTCGGAACAGCGCTGATAAGTATCGCATCGATGATGCTTGTCTACGCTATACTGGTAATGATCATTGCAAAGCTTAATCCGCTGAAATTCTATTCAAACGCACGCGAGGCGATGCTTACAAGCTTTGCACTTTCATCAAGCAGCGCATCCATGCCTACAACGCTAAACACCTGCACAAACAAGCTCGGTATTTCACCAAAGCTTGCATCGTTCTCCATTCCGCTGGGAGCGACTGTAAACATGGACGGAGCAACAATGTCGCTCATCGTAGGAGCAATGTTTTTGGCTCGTGTTTACGGTGTTGAGCTCTCTGCGCCTACGATAGGCGCTATGATATTCACAGTGATCATGCTGTCCCTCGGTTCACCCGGAGTTCCCGGTGCCGGTATCGTATGTATGGGCATCGTTCTCGAACACATCGGTGTACCTATCGAAGCACTGTCTCTGATCCTGGCCATAAATCCTTTTTTGGATATGTTCTCCACCATGAACAACGTACTCGGAGATGTGGCAGTGTCAACAATAGTCGCCAAATCAGAGGGACTTCTTGACAAGAAGATATATAACAGCTAAGCTCGTTTCTAATACCATACTCTCACGGAGGATTGAGTTAAATGGCGGATATTCCGGATAATAAAAGAACCGACGAGGAGCTTATCAAGCTCGCCAGAGATCATGATGATGCAGCGGTCGACGAGTTGATGAATCGATACAAAGGACTGGTACGAAAGCAGGCCAGAGCCCTGTTTCTGATAGGAGGAGACGGCGACGATCTGATCCAGGAGGGCATGATCGCCCTCTACAAGGCAGTAAACAGTTATGACGCCTCTCATAAAAAAACAGGCTCATTTGCATCGTTTGCATCGACCTGTATTTCAAACCATCTGTACAACGTGATAAAGGGTGCCAATCGCCTTAAAAATGCTCCTCTGAATCAGTCAATATCCCTCGATGCGCCCATATCGGGCGCTTCCGATACGGATACGCGCACCGTGGCTGACACTCTTCCTCCGGATATTCAGTCTGATCCCGCGCAAATACTTATTGACAGAGAAAACGTTTCTCATATAGAAGATATGATAAATGCTCATCTGAGTTCGTTTGAACGTCAGGTCGTCATGCTCTACATCAACGGCAATACCATCTCGCAGATCGGAAAGAAACTCAACAAGACACCAAAGTCGATAGATAACGCTTTACAGAGAGTCAAAAAAAAGCTGTCAGACGCCGGATGATATGCCGGTATCTGACAGTTTTCTTTTTCTGATATTCTCAGCTATATTTCGTTCTCAGGATATTTTTCTATCCGAGCAGTGCGACCGCATGTGCCGCTAT
>ONKC01000120.1 GCA_900318295.1 uncultured Eubacteriales bacterium | reverse complement strand
CGGGATGAAGGTCGGTGAGAAAAAAGACGTGGATCTCACATTCCGGGAAGACTATCATGATTCGGCAATAGCCGGTAAGAAAACCGTGTTTACCATGAAACTTAACTACATCGAGGATCGAAGGTTAAACGATGCTTATGTGGCTAAAAACACTGATTACAAAACAGTTCAGGAGTACAAGGATTCTCTGAAAAAGACACTGGCTGAATCCAAGAAGGCAAATGCTTCCGCGACTGTTATGGAGCAGGTTGTAAAGGATTCAAAGGTTAAATCTGTCCCGTCTACACTTCTTCTTGCCGAGACCGAGATGATGCGTTCACAGATGGAAAACCAGATGAAGCAGTATGGTATGACTATCGATGATGCGCTTGCTCAATTCGGTCAGACAAAGGAGCAGTTCGAGGATTATCTCGTACAGCAGGCTAAGTCAATGGCAGAGACAGAGCTTATCATGGAAGCTATCGCTATCAAAGAGAATGTGGATCTGTCACAGGCTACACTTGATGCTTACGTAGCTGATCTCGGAAAGCAGAGTCAGGACGGAACTGTAGACAGTATCAAAAAAGCATACAACGAGTACTATGGAACTGCAATGCCGTTTGATCACTATATGCGCAGTTCATACATCTACAAAGAGGTATCAAAGCTTGTGGGGGATGCTGCCAAGATAGTTGAGTGATACTAAGCAGGGATATTTTTCTGTGATGGGAGGCCCGTATGGCAGAGGCGAAGGACGAACAGATTGATATCACCTCCTACCTGGAACAAGGGTTTGATGCGCTTCAGTGTGAGGAAATCAGGGCGGGTAAGGCTGAAAAGGTCAATGTTTCTTTGTATGCACGGAAGGAGTTTGATTCCATGCAGATGAAGGAGATAAGGACAGGTCTTAACGCCGGTCTTGATGTGTCTGTTTACGCAAAAGTAGATCTGAACTCATACCAGATGCATGAGATCAGGAGCGGTATGGAGCGTGGAATCAATATGACTACGTTTGCCAATCCGAGGCTTAAACCACTCACGATAAAGGCGCTTGCACTCGGTAAAGAGAATAACATAGACGCTATGGTTGCGGTCGGTAAAGGTTTTCAGGGAAAACCTCTGCTTGAGTACGTCCGCGGACGTATCGCAGGGATCGATCTGATGGGGCCTTTGGAAAGAGGATACGATGGTGATCAGCTTTCTGCTCTTATCGAGGCACATGAAAAAGATATTGATCTGAACCCGTACTTAGGACTGAACCTGTACGGAGTTCAGCTTCGTGAACTTATCACGGGGATCGAGAATAAAGTCGACGTGTCGCTTTATGCAAGCGGTGGGTTTAACTGGATGCAGATGCAGATCATCCGTGAGGGACTCGAAAAAGAGCTCGATATGAGTGCCGTTATGAATCCGGATTTTACTCCGGAGCAGATGAAAGAGATCGCCATCGGCATCGAGATGGGGTTGAATCCGGCTAAGTTTGCAAAGCTTAGTTATGAACCGGAAAAGATAGCCGAGGTCAGGGAAAAGGTTTCCAAGGAAGGAGACTACGAGGAGCAGATCGATCAGATTCTCGCAGGATCTCTTGTTTCAGAGCTTCTTACGATGGATGATCTTCCTGCTATAGATTTCGATATCGCATCCGAGGCAGAGAAGCTTTTGGAGCAGGAGGAAGTCGTAGATCCTGCAGTGGCTCTTGCCAAAGAACTCATCGGAAACATAGCCAGGGAGATAGATGATACCGAGCAGGTAGAGCAGGAGATAAAGAGAGATATTCATATCGTTGTTTCCGAGGACAAGATGAATGTTACTCTCAGTATCACCCAGCCGTCAAATGATGCTGTTATAGGTGTCAGAGATGTCATGCGTGCTTTGCGTGAGTATGATGTCAAGCAGGGTATCAAAAAAGATGTCATCAAAAAAATGACAGACGAAAAGCTTTACTTTACGGATATGATCGTCGCGGAAGGAAAGCCTGCCGTACGTGGTGAGGACGGACATTTTGAGTATCATTTCCGTAAGGAAGTTAAAAGTGAGCCAAAGATCCTGCCGAACGGCTCAGTTGATTACAAGGGTATAGAGCTTTTCGAGACGGTGGAAAAAGGTCAGGTTATCGCCGACTATATCTCTGCGACAGCCGGGGAGTTCGGATACGATGTCCAGGGGAATATCATTACACCTGAAAGAGGACAGGAGTTACCTGCTCTAAAAGGTAAGGGCTTTTATATCACAGAGGATAAAAAGCAATACATCGCAGATCTCACCGGTATCATCGAGTGGGTTGATGATGAGACGATTGAGATCAGAAATGTATATGTTGTAAACGGAAATGTGGATCTCTCAGTCGGGAATATAAACTTCGACGGGGATGTGGATATATCAGGAGATGTCGAGTCCGGATTTATGATATCGGCGTCCGGTAATGTTTCCATCGGAGGAAACTGTGAGGCATGTTCGATATTTGCCGGGCGTGATATCCTTATAAAGGGCGGCGTTCAGGGTCGCGGCGAATCGGAGATCAATGCCGGCGGAGTGATCATCGGACAATTTTTCGAATCATGTAAGATCAGATGCGAGGGAAATGTCACGTGTACGTACCTTCTGAACTGTGATACCGTATCAGAGGGATTCCTCAAGGTGGCCGGAAGGCGAGGTGTCATCATCGGCGGACACACTGTCGCAAAGACCGGTATTGAGTGCTTCGGAATCGGTAACATCGCCGAGAGTAAGTCGATCGTTGAGGTCGGCGTGGGAGACGGTGATTCCAAAGCTTATCAGGAGCTGATGAACCGTTGTGAGAAGATTCAAAAGGATATCGCGACGCTCGAGGAAGGTATCGAAAAGATCATGGCGATGCCGGAGCGTGACGAGAAGGTTGATGCATTCTACGATCAGCTGACGAAGGCTCTGTATACTCAGAAAAATGAGTTAAAGGTAGTTTTGGAAGAGCGTGAGATCAGGGTGTACAAGATGAGTGAGCAGCAAAAGGCCCAGATCGAGGTCAAGGGTACTGTTTATCCTGGCACTCGAGTGTTTATCAGCGCTGTCCCTTATTTTGTTCAGGATACGTTGAAAAACATTATTTTTGTCAAGGAAAACGGCAGGGCCGGTTACAAGATAAGAACAAAGCTGTAAGGAGTCTGTATGGATCAAGCCGGAGTGAGGATGGCAAGGTATTTCGGTGCCATCATTGAGAACAGGGATTACATCACGAACCAGCATGCAAGGCGTGTCGGTATGATTTCCTATATTCTGGGGGAGAAGCTTCGGATGATGTATCCCGAGTACGGCATAAGTAAGGATATGACGAGGATGATCTCGAGTGCGGCAACTCTTCATGATGTGGGAAAGCTAAAACTACCGGATCGTATCATAAACAAACCATCCAGACTTACGGACGATGAATATGAGGTTTACAGAAGCCACACCACGAAAGGTGAAAAAATGTTCAAGGATGTGGTAAAGCGTCTTAAAAAAGATGACCCGGATAGGGCTTTTTTCAAGCTTACCGCACAGATATGCAGGAATCATCATGAGAGGTATCTGGGCGACGGCTACCCTGACCATAAAAAGGGAGATGAGATCCCTATCAGTGCTCAGATAGTCGGACTTGCCGATGCTTATGATAATGCGCTCGGCGACAGGATATATAAAAAGGCTCTCCCGAAGTTGGAGGCTTACGACATGATAATAAACGGAGAGTGCGGATCTTTTTCTCCGAGACTTATCAATGCGTTTATCGCAGCGAGACCTGAGCTTGAGGCGCTGCTTGTGAAAGAGGAAAAATAACAACGAATAGTAATACTTTATCGACTATTGTAGTCTGTTATCACAATATATTGTGAAAACATACGTAAATCCGCACTTTGTTTTTGCAGTGCGGATATTTTTTTTAGGAAAAATATATTGACATTTTTAGGAAATGGGGTTATAATTTGTTTCAGGTTGTAACATTTCCGTAACAATTTATGCTAAAAGCGAAAGGGTATATGTTATTATGAGAAGAGTTAAAAGAGCCGCTGCTACAGTGATCGCAGGAGTTTTTGCAATAGCTGTTTTGGCTTCCACAGTTCAGTCTTCAGCTGAGGCTATCGGACGTGAGGAGGGTGTCAGCGGAGCTATAGTGCTTTTGAACGATTATTGTGCAAAGGTTGCAAACGGTGAGCTGTTCGCTACGGACCCGTTGCTCATGGTGCATGGAGATCAGCTTCATCAGGAGATGGTAACCGACGATGATACCGTGGAGGGTCCGGCGACTGAAATCGAGTCTGCAATCAAGGACGGCGAGCACATCAATCTGAATCTGAATTATTCAAGACTCGGTATCGCAAATAAGGTTGATAATTATCTTAATGTCAGGAAAAAGCCTTCAAAGAAAGCGCGCATCATCGGTAAGATGGTAAAGAACTCAGGTTGTCACATCTACAATGTTAAAAAGGGATGGGCAAAGATCGTTTCCGGTAAGGTCACCGGTTATGTAAAGGCTAAGTACCTCACGATGGATGAGGAGGCAGAGGCTATCGTGCCTGATGTTGGTCGTGATTGTGTTGAGATCATGACGGATTCTCTGAATGTAAGAGCTCTTCCGTCTGTCACAGCGCCGATCTACTCGGTATGTGATGCGGGTGAGGAGTTTGAGATCAAAAAAGAAGATGTAGATCAGGAGTTTATCGAGAAGATCATCAAGAAGGAAAAGATTTCTGATGAGGCTATCGACAGAGCAGGCGGTATGCAGAACCTTCTTGACCA
>ONKC01000122.1 GCA_900318295.1 uncultured Eubacteriales bacterium | reverse complement strand
GATTTCCTCTGACCTCGGCAAGTGCCGTGAGGAATCTGTCGCGGTCGAGGTTGAACTCTTTTAGCAGGTCTTTGACTTCGCGGGACGGACGTTTGAGCAAGCTCAAGAAAAGGTGCTCGACAGATACGTACTCGTCACCCATTCTCTTTGCTTCGTCCTCGGCGTAAATGAGGACTTTGTTCAGGGCGTCGCCCATGTAGACCTGACCGCCTTCAACGATCGGTCTTTTTTTGATGAGCCCCTCGACCTGAGCGGTGAAGACCTTTGGGTCTATCTCCATTTTTTCGAGGAGTCTTTTTATCAGACTATCATCGACAGTCAGCATGCTGTAGAGAAGATGCTCCTGCGCTAACTCCTGATTGCCGAAGTCGTAAGCAATCTTCTCGATGCCGTTGACGACTTCGATGGATTTTTGTGTAAACTTTGAAATGTTCATAGGGGTCCCCTCCTTCCTATGTTGGTTGGTGTGGTTGGATTAAGGTGGTAGAGTTAGTCCGGCGGACTGTACGATGGTGACCATGGGCCATAAGCTAAGATGCTTTATGGAATTAGCCTTAATCCGGCGAACTGTATGGTAGCAACCTTAATCCACTGAACATATCATACCACAAGAATTAGCACTCGTCAAGAGAGAGTGCTAATAATTCTCAAAAAGAGCGGTTTATGGGTGTGCGATGGCGGACTAGTGGCGGGACGGGGAGGTAAATCAGGGCGTGGAAAACCATGGAACCGGGCAAAGTTCCGACTCAGGGCCTGAATTTTGCTGTTTAGACGGAACATTTTACTCTACTCCTGTCGTACAGAAATGATGGGACCACGCAAAGTTCCGACCAAATGCGTATTTTGGGAGCTTCAAACGGAATTTTTCCTCTTGACCAGGCTTCTAACCAGGGAAAATCCAAGTCACCTTGATCTTTTTTTAGATAGTCTTGGATTGTCTTGGGGAAAAATTCCGTTTGTTTAGTCGAATTCAGGGGTTTAGTCGGAAATCTCTCCGGTCCCAACCCTTTCGCTACTTTTTGACTTTCAAAAAGTTCCGTCTATAGGGTTAAATTTCTCTGTTTAGTCGGAAAAAGTTGCGGTACCATCCAAAACGGAACCCCGTCACCGCCCTACAGCATCCGCAGATCCGCTATCCACCGCCCCGCACCCCGGCGCCTGCATCCGTCCCCACCGCCACTCTCCACAGCGCACAAGCCCGCCCCGCACCCCGGCGCCTGCAGCCGTCCCCACCGCCACACTCCACAGCGCACAAGCCTGCCCCACGCCCCAGCCTCGCGCCTTGCTAATCCTTGTTTTGCCACGTGACAAGGTGTCTCTGATCTGCGTGGCTGCTATACATCTGTGAACGCCAGTTGGTCAACCCTGTGCTGCGTCATCTGGCAGATGCGCAGCACACCGCGAAGCGGCTACGGGGTTGACAAACTGGCGTATCACAGATAGAATCGCTAACAGCAGATCGGAATACCGGCTTCAACTCGCCTATTGCAAATTCTTTCCTATTATAGTAAAATGATTTCGTTGTACATGAACTCAGATTGAAGGGTATTTATATATGGTAGAAAAGTCTAAAAAATCCGCTGGGGTTCTGCTTGGACTGATGGCAGCCGGTGCGCTGCTACTGATCATTGTGATCGTTGTCGTTACGCGTATCGACCACAAGCAGGAGGCTGAGCAAAAGGAGATAAACGAACGTGTGGAATCGCACAAAGATCTCTGCTTTGCAAACAAATGGCTTGCGGATGAGGAGCTCGTAGACAAAGACGAGCATTATATAAGAGAGCGCCTTCTCGAGATCATCAAGACCTACGAGAACCGTCATGTGTCGATCCGCATCGATAAAAAGTATCATAAAGACTTCTCGATGGAGGATTTGGAAGAGACCATCGGTTTTGTATGCAACGAAGGAGGTAAGGAGTCGTTCTATCCATCGGGTAGAGAGGCGGCGCTTGCCAAGCATATCATCTCCATCGACAAAGACCTTCCGGTGGAGGAACAAAACGATATCCTTCTCGAAAAAAGGCAGACAAAGAAAGTGATCATCAACATAAGATGTGAAGCAAACCGTGATAATATTACGAAATTAGTTAAAAAATATTCCGAAAAGTTTGATAAAGCTCCGAAAAATGCTACGATCAAAACAAACATGAAGATAACCAAGGAGAGAAACGGACGGGTTATCGATTCGACCAGGATCGCGAGAGAGCTGACGGAGTATCTGGACGGGAATTCTACCGATAATTTTGAGCGGACCTATCAGACGAGCATCGTCGAGGCCACGGTCAAAGCTTCGTACCTCAAACCGATCAACACGATCATAGGCGCTTACTCCACTATTTTTATCCCGACCAACGTTCGCGGTAAAAATGTCAAGCTCGCCGCCAAGAGAATCAACGGAACACTCCTTAAACCCGGTGATGAAGTGTCATTCTTAGAGGCTTTGTATGATGATTCGGATGGCAAGAAATACGGCAAGGCCGGCGGATTTTTGAAAAATAAGATCGTCCAGGTCGAGGGCGGAGGTATCTGTCAGGTTTCGACCACATCCTACCTAGCGTGCCTTTTATCCGGTATCATCCCGAAGGAACGCTACCCACACACATGCAAGGTTTCCTACGCGACGCCGGGACTCGATGCGGCACTCGCTGTCGGAACCAAGGATCTCGTGATTCAAAACACGCTCGAGCGACCGATCCTGATCCGCACCCGAGTAAAGGGCGGAAGGCTCACAGTCGAGTTCCTCTCATACAGAGATGCAAAAAAAGGCTGTACTTACAAGGCAAAAGTAAAGTCCGCGAAAGGCAGCATGACGGTGGACAGCTACTTGAGTACATATAAAAATGGAAAGAAGATAAATACCGTTCATTTATCGACAGACACTTACAAGTCGCTTAAGTGACAGCTAAAAGAGTTTTTGTTTTGGTGACTTATATTATTAGATGTATCACTTGACTTGTTGACGGTTATAAGTTATACTTGCGGGAGTGAAAGTTTAGTGAAATAGTATGAATTGTGTAAAGTAAAAACAGACTGTCTTACAGATGGCTAATTAATATAGAAGGAGAATTAAGATGGGAGAGGTTATTCTTGAGATCAAGGATCTGTCCGTAGAGATCGACGGAGGTGCTGCCGAGGAGGCGGTAAAGATTCTTGATAAGGTATCCATGAAGATAGGAGCCGGCGAGACTCACGTGCTCATGGGACCGAACGGAGCCGGTAAATCCACGCTTGGCTACACGCTTATGGGCAATGAAAAATACAGTGTCACAGGCGGAGAGATCAAGTACAAGGGCGAGGACCTGCTTTCGATGAACGTAAACGAAAGAGCTAGAGCCGGGATATTTTTATCATTCCAGAATCCGCTTGAGGTGCCGGGAGTGACGCTTTCAAACTTTATCCGCAGCACAAAGGAGCAGCGAGAGGATACACGTATAAAGCTTTGGGACTTCAGAAAAGAGCTCAAGCAAAAAATGGAGATCCTGTCGATGGATGAGTCCTATATCGACCGTGATCTGAACGTCGGTTTTTCAGGTGGTGAGAAGAAAAAATCCGAGATACTGCAGCTTTTGATGCTCAAGCCGCAGTTCGCGATACTTGATGAGACCGATTCGGGACTTGATGTCGATGCGGTACGTACAGTGTCAAAGGGAGTTGAGACATTCCAAAAAGAACAGGATGGTGCACTCCTTATCATCACTCACTCGACCAGGATTCTCGAATCATTGAAAGTCGATCACACTCATGTCATGGTGAACGGAAAAATAGTGGCTGAGGGCGATGGCTCTTTAGTTGACGAGATCAACGAGAATGGATTTGAGCGATATATCGCGAGCCCGTTCGAAGGATAAATGCATCGCATGCTTGCATGCGGATGCATTTGTCCAAGAACGGTTGAGCCTAACGTACAACGAGGATACCGAAGGTATCCGAGTCTGTGCGTTAGGGCTCGCGATAAGCGAGTGGTGGGTTTGTCCATCAAACGGTTGAGCCTAACGTACAACGAGGATCCCGAAGGGATCCGAGTCTGTGCGTTAGGGCTCGCGATAAGCACGTTATGGAAGCATCGCATGCTTGCATGCGGATGCGAGAGTGTACGCTGGCGCTCGCGAAAGTACGTATGGGAGATAGATGATGGAAGAAAAGACTTATGTAGATGATATAGACCGAAGCCTTTATGACTTTCGAAACGAGGAGACCGACGAAAACTCGGTGCGTTTCGATGAAGGTCTGACGCCCGAAATCGTGAAAAAGATCTCCGAGGAAAAAGGCGATCCGGACTGGATGAGGGATTTGAGGCTTGAGTCACTCGAGATTTATAACAAGCTTGAAGTGCCCGAGTGGGGGCCTTCGATCGACGGGCTGAACATGGACAACATCGCGACATATGTTAAGCCGAAGACGAAGATGCACGCCGAGTGGGACGAAGTGCCCGACGAGATCAAGGACACATTTGAGCGTCTGGGTATCCCGAAGGCTGAGCGCGAGAGCCTCGCCGGAGTCGGTGCACAGTACGATTCGGAGCTTGTT
>ONKC01000149.1 GCA_900318295.1 uncultured Eubacteriales bacterium | reverse complement strand
TACCGAACGTCACAATCTTAGAACTTGTTGAACCGCCGTATGCCGAACGGCACGTACGGTGGTGTGAGAGGGGAGAGAAAATCTCCCCTACTCTATTGATTATTCGAAAGTCTTGTAGTATAATGTTTGCTAATGGTGAAAGTGAAAGTGGAAAGGAGTGTATACAGTGGGAGAAACACAAGAGATCAAACAGTATGCTACACCCGACATCAATATAAATGAATTGCTGCAGGCACATCCTGATGCATTCATAGCATTGCTTGAGTGCGGAATGGGTTGTGTGAGCTGTCCGTCGGCGACGCTTGAGACTCTGGCAGAGGCTTGCGTGGTACACGGACTTGATGTGGATGATGTATGCGACTATGTCAATCATTCCCTCGCCGAGAAGGAGAATCAATAATGGACAAAGAAGAAATGACAGCAAAAATGATGGATTTTCTCGATGCGAAGACAGCTTCCGAGAAGATCCGTATCTTTGAGGATATGCGTGAAGCGGATGAGCATGTGCTTGCAAATATTGCGGTAAGCTTGGATGTGATAATCACGGATGATGCGGAGGAGAATTACAACAGGATCATGTCGGAGCTTAAGCTCAGAAAACGTTTCGAGGTTAATGCTGACAGGCTTTCCGGCTTAAGGTGAGGATCGGAGGAATTATGCGCGAGATGGAGTTCAAGATGGAGCGCCCGGGACTCGTCAAAGAGGGAGATACGGTGAAGATAACGGAAGGTATTCTTCCGAGTGCGTACTACTACACCATAGTTCCGGCCGTGGCCATGTCTGCAAATTATACTCTCAGAGAAAGACTTAAGTCCAGAGAGGGTACTGTCAAAGAAATCCAAGAGAACGATAAAGGATTTTATGTTGTAGTTGAGTTTGATGAGTAATGATGAGCGAAGGACAGTGTGAAAATGGAGGATTAAAATGGAACGCGAAAATGCATGGAAAAAATATAAAAAAACAGACCTGAATTCACTTGAAAAGATCAACAAAGAATACAGGTTATTTTTATCTGAAAACAAGACTGAAAGAGAGTGCTGTTCATATGCCGTGAAAGAGGCAAAGAAAGCGGGATACATCGATATCGAAGAGGTGATTAAAAAGAACAAAAAACTTCGTCCCGGAGACAAAGTATATGCAGTTAATATGGACAAGTGTCTTGCCCTTTTTAATATCGGTAAAAAACCTTTAGAAGAAGGTATGGCGATACTGGGTGCGCATATCGATTCGCCGCGTATGGATGTGAAACAAAATCCTCTGTATGAGGACACTCAGCTTGCTTATCTTGACACGCATTATTATGGTGGAATTAAAAAATATCAGTGGGTTACCGTACCGCTTGCGATACACGGCGTTTTTGTAAAAAAAGACGGGACTGTTGTTAATGTTTGTATAGGCGAGGACAAGGATGATCCGATCTTTTGCGTAACGGATCTTCTTATCCATCTTTCCCAGGAGAACATGGATAAAAAGGCGTCGAAGGTTATAGAGGGAGAGGCTTTGGATATCCTTATCGGTTCGCAGCCGCTTTCCGTAAAAGGAAAGGATAAGGACGAGGATAAGGAAGCCGTAAAGAACAACATTTTAAAGCTTTTAAAGGACAAGTATGATGTTGAGGAAGAGGACTTTCTTTCAGCAGAGCTTGAGGTGGTGCCGGCCGGTGCCGCGAGAGAATCAGGTATCGATCGCAGTATGATCATGGCCTACGGACAGGATGACAAGGTTTGCGCGTTTACTTCATTAAAAGCGATGCTTGCAGTCGATGACGTGGAGCACACGACATGCTGTCTGCTGGTAGATAAAGAGGAGATCGGAAGTGTCGGTGCGACAGGTATGAGATCGCAGTTTTTTGAGAACACGGTAGCAGAGCTTATCGGATGCGCAGGTACGTATGACGACAGGCTTCTGAAAAGATGCTTAAAGAACAGTCGCATGCTCTCTTCTGATGTGAGTGCGGCTTTTGATCCGACCTATGCATCAGCCTATGAGAAGAAAAATGCCGCGTACTTCGGAAGAGGAATGGTGTTCAACAAGTTTACCGGAGCCAGAGGAAAGTCAGGCAGCAACGATGCCAACGCAGAGTTTATGGCCAGGATCAGAGGAATCCTTGATGATGAGGGAGTATCGTATCAGACCGCTGAGCTCGGAAAGGTTGATGTAGGCGGAGGCGGAACGATAGCCTATATCATGGCCCTGTATGGGATGGAGGTTATCGATTGCGGCGTAGCTGTTTTGAATATGCATGCACCGTGGGAGATAACGAGTAAGGCGGATATTTATGAGACTGAGAAGGGTTATGAGGTATTTTTGAGAAAAATATTCTGACTCTGATACATTCATTAAGAAGAAAAAAAGTTTTTGATTTTTTATCGGCGTATCACGCCCTATCGGATAAGACATCAATTTGTGCCGAGCTTAAGCACTTTGATGAGGATAGGGATGTGATGCGCTGTTTTTTTGGGGGCGTGATACGCCCTGAATCGCCGTACGAATGATGCTTTACGTATGGAGCGCACTGTGATATCATAGACACAGTGGTTCATCCGAATGCGTGAAGCTGTCCGGGGGATGCAGGACCCGGACGGTTTCACAAACTTTTAAGCTAGCGTAAAATTTTAGTAGGATTTAGAAAAAAGGGTATTGAAAAAGGGTAGTCCCCTATGATAAGGTTTGATTGCTAGAAAAAACCGAAAGGAGAA
>ONKC01000123.1 GCA_900318295.1 uncultured Eubacteriales bacterium | reverse complement strand
GCTCGTTAAATATGAGATCAGATTTAAAAGTGAGACGAGCGAGGCCGAGTTTTGCGTTCTTCCGAAGGTGACGGGAGGAAAGCAGCCGGATGCCGAGACCGTCTCCGTCGGTATGACCGAGGTCGAGGAGAGTGCGAAAAAGGGTAATGATTTTTCCGAGGTCACTGATATACGTGAGTATCTGCCGGGCGACAGGATCAGGGATATACACTGGAAGATCTCTGCGCGCATGGAAGAGTGGATGGTGAAGGTGCGCACACAGATGGCCGGGATGGAACTGAGTGTCGTGGTCGTACCTGATACGAACCAAAAGATAACGGAGTATATCATAACCTATACCTATCAGGAACTCCGTACATGGGCTGCTTTGGAGACCGACATCCGACTTATGATATACACGACCGGTCCGGAGACTATCAGAAGATACATTCTTTCATCGCCGGAAGAGGTCGATGAAACATTTAAAAATATACTGTCTGAGTACTACCATACTCACATTCCGGAGGGCTCCGATCCTTCGCAGGCCATCGACGGCATGATCAAAAACCTTTATCCGTATATGGGAGGATATATCAGGTTTGGCATGATGGACGACGGCACCATAGGCTTTATGCCGGTCGAGGGGGTGAGTGCATGAGTTCAAAGCTAAACCTTTTCAAAAAAAATAAACAGCCGTTTGAGACTATAGCAAACGGGGTGATCTTAAGAGATGATGCTTCATTTGACACTGAAAAAAGATATCTTACGCTGCTTTTTAAGGGCTTTATTGTTTATCTTGTCGTGATGGGCTCGATGGGATGTTTGCTGTCTTCGTTTAAAATCCCGTACAATGCGATCATCATAAATATAGCGGTATTTATAGGAGCGCTATTCTCGTCATTTTTATACTATACAAAGGTTTGGGAAAACCTGGGATATTTTATTCTTTTTGCTTTTATGCTCGGTACTGCGCTGATGCTTCGTAGGTATATCAGCAGTGGATTTTTTGCTGTGGTAAACATCATCTCCGAGCGAGCGGCGTATTACTTTGATACAGAGGTTGTACAGGGTTATGCTGAATCCATCGGGAATCGTGATATCACCGTGACGATCGCATTTGTTTATGTGGGATGGGTGCACGCTATACTTTTAAATGCGCTGATCTCGAGACAGATGAAGTACTTTGCGGTGATGTTCGCGTCATTTTTCTTTCTGAGTGTGCCTTTTTATCTTGAGTGCGAGCCGGATATGCTCTATATAATCATGCTTTTAGCCGGATGTGCGATCGTGTTTGCTTTTCGAGGTGCGAGACATACGCCTATCACTAAGAATAATGATCGCTTTGAATACGTGCCCAAAAAAAGGCATTTCAACTACGTGTATAGCGTCAGGCACCATATGATCATGGCGGGGCTTATCATCGCGATGGTGCTTGTGTTTGCGGGCGTGTTCCAGATTTTTTTTCATAAAACCGATTATGAGCTAGAGAAGACGAGGGGCAGAAGTGAACTGAAAAAAAGCACGGAGTTTACGATGTCAAACCTCTATAAAAACGGAATATGGGGCCTTTTTAACAGGTATGATTCCACGGGTGGTCTGAAAAACGGCGTGCTCGGGGGAGTGAACTCCGTAAGCCTTGACTACGAGACGGATCTCAAGGTGACATATGTACCGTACAATACGGAGCGGATTTATCTGAGGAGTTTTACGGGTGCGGAGTATCTTCCCGGCGAGAACAGATGGGCCAGAGCGCAAAAGGTTGCAACCTACTCGGACAAGACGGAAAAAGAAGGAGTGATGCGCATCGGCATAAATCTCGTCCCGATGGATGAGGAACTGTCGACACCCACATCAAAGCTTTTGAAAAAAAGATATGATAGTGGCAGTACTCCTGCGGCTGAGGCCAGGATGGAGATTGAAAATATAGCGGCCCATCCCGGAACATTTTTACCATACTATGTAGAAGAAGAGGGGAGACGAGAGCTCTTGTTTATGGGCTTTCGAAAGACATATGACCTGACCTACTATCCGTGGCTTTCAGATCCGGGTGTCGTCTCGGATGAAGAGATCGATCCGTTAGATAAAAATGATGCCAAAAACGATGATAAAAAGTCGAATAGTAAAAAGAAAAATAACAAGACAAACAGTGAAAAAATAATTAAAGAATCTCTGCTAGAAAAAAAGCTTAAAGATATCGAGGAAGGCGTTTATCTGAGTGTCCCGAAGCAAAACAAGGAGGCGGTGGATGAGTTTATAGCAAAAGCTGATCTGTTGAAATACAAAAACGCTAATGCAGTCGACATTTTGAAGGCTCTGGCAGAGTACTTTCAGAAGGAGATACCGTACACCTATCAACCGGGAGCGACTCCGAGAGGACAGGACTTTATCAACTACTTCCTGACGGAAAACAAAAAGGGATACTGTGCCCACTTCGCTTCCGCTGCGACGCTTATTCTCAGAAGGCTCGGGTTCAAGGCGAGGTATGTGGAAGGGTATGCGATCGATCCGACGGATCTGAGTGAGAATGCGAAGGTGAGAGAGGATCTCGATCCGGAGAAGTACTATAAGGGAGATTACAGACTTACCGGCGATAAAAAGGTCGTGACGGTAGAGGTTACCGATGCGATGGCACATGCTTGGGTTGAGGTGGAGATCGACGGACACTGGAGAGTGGCGGAGCTCACACCTTGGTCGGACGAAGAGGCGCCGAGCGGAGGATTTTTGGCGGCACTCATAGATTTCTTGAGTGGGACAAGCTCATCCGGCTCCTCGTCCGAATCGAGCGAAGGGATGACGGGTACAAGCGCGGCAGGACTGGATTCGCTGGGAAAAGTTTTGGGATACGGATTTTTGATCCTGTTTGGTGCTGCCCTGGCAGCCGCGATCGTGATAATACTTGTAAGGATCATGATAAAGCGGGTAAGGTATGTAAGAGCCGGCTACAGCGACAAGCTCGTGATGGACTTCCACAGGTTCGGTAAAAAGGGCGATGTAAGTACCATAAACTATAAAGACCGTATAAGGTCTATGGAGGAACTCGATATCGTAAGCTTATCTTTTGATGAGGAGGAGAGGCTTATCGAGATACTGGAGCGCGCAGGCTTTTCCGGAAAGGAAATATCGGAAGAGGAATACAGGTTTGCAAAGGGATTGTTAAGGAAGAGTTGAGGCGAATAATAGTCTAAAAAATATGCCTCTCGCGATTTGCGAGAGGCATATTTTTAAGGATTTATTCGGTGGAAAGCCGTATTTTTGTGACATCCGCTTTTCTTTTTGATGAGTTTTTTTAGTTTTGAATATTTGCTTTTTGATGCTTTAATATAAATGACTAATTTTTTGCTGGTGTTTTTTAAACTGTTTTTGCCGACCGATGTTATGTTTCCAGTCATAATTTTAATCAGTTTTAGTTTTTTACAATCGCGAGCGGCGTTTGCGCCGATTGAAGTAACGTATTTACCTACAATCAGCTTTTCAAGTTTTTGCATACCGTAGAAGGCATCTTTTGAAATCTTGGTGACTTTGTAGTATTTGTCGTATATCTTAACCTTATCCTTTATTGTGATTGATTTTGAGTTCCACTCGATAGGATTTGTTGCAGAGGCCTTTCCGCTTCTTACGTTGTAGCTGACCTTGCTTATCATATAGTACTCATCTGATTGAGGCTTTCTGGGGTCACCGGACGGTGGTGCACTAGGCTTAGGTGATGCGCTCGGATCCTCTGAGGATGGTACGACAGTATAACGTTTTCCGTCGATACCGTCAAAGTAGATTTTTGTCCCATAGAGGGTAGTATCTGAATTATATTTGTTTACTGCGACAGTTTGCGTCGTTCCGTCGGGGTAAACTATTGAAGCGGTGGAGGCGCCTGTGGTGTAGTAGGCTTTTATTGTTTGAGGAAGATCGGTCGCCACTGTATAGTTAACGCTTGTCAGATAGATTTTTCCGTCTGCGGTTTTGAATTGTATAGGATTCGAACCGTTTTTCAAGGAAATGCCCTGAGCGGCTATAAGCACATCTTCCGTAGTTTTGTTAGCATATGTGATTGTTACATATTTTCCGTTTGATGAAGCTACAGCGGTAGCGCCTTTGGGAAGATCGGTAACATTTGGATTTTCCCAAACTGCGGTAAAGGTTAGATCACCTGCCTGTGTTTTAGATATTGAAGTGACGATAGTTCCGTAGCTGTTTTTCCATCCGTAAAACTTAGCGTTGTCCTTAACGACGTAGGTCGGTAGCTGAAGTTCTGTGCCGTATGTGTATTTGGTAGGGGTGCTACCGATGATCGTGCCGCCGTCAAGGTTGAAGTATACATAATATTCCTGGGGTTTGATGGTGACAGATACAGTTATATCCGAGTTCGGGAATACAATATTTGTGCCTACAGTGACAGTTTGTGCAGGTTTT
>ONKC01000137.1 GCA_900318295.1 uncultured Eubacteriales bacterium | reverse complement strand
CCACTCTTCCATGCGCGCGGAGATCTTCCAGTGGATGTCCCTGATCCTGTCACCCGGCAGATACTCGCGTATATCCGTGACCTCAGAAAAATCATTACCCTTTTTCGCACTCTCCTCAACCTCGGTCATGCCGACAGAGACGGTCTCGGCATCCGGCTGCTTTCCTCCAGTCACCTTTGGAAGCACGCAAAACTCGGCATCGCCCGGCTCATTTTTAAATCTGATCTCATATTTAACGAGCCCGAACCAGTCCTGCATATAGACCTTGTTTAGTTTTAATCTGTAAACTCCGATGAGTGTCGCCACTAAAGGCATACGTAAAAATGACCTGCCACCCCTATGTCTGCCTGTCTTTCCGATCACCGGCAAGGATACGTCAAAGCTTCCGCTTTCCTTTTCTTTTGAAAAAAAAACGTTCCTGACTTCAGCGCTTATACGTATGTCAAGTGTACCGATGTATAGCGGATCATACACCTCGACCACGGGTGATATATCATCACCCGGACGGATATATCCTACAGATGGAACACTGATATCGCAGCTTACTTTTTTTGCGATAAAGATTCCCACTACGACGGAAAGAACAGGAACAACAGATAAAAATGCAACGAATGTCAACAAAAGATAGCTGCGAAAAAATATATACATCGCAGCCATACAAAAGATCCAAAACAGATATCCCAAAAGCCTGAACGGGCGAGGGATGATACGGAGTTTATTGTTCATCGTTATCTCCAAAACATGCACTGTATAAGTGATCCACCCAATCTATACAGATCACTACATCCTCGGAGGCGTTATCTCTGCCATTATCTGCTTGATGCAGGCACCGACCTTCTTGCCCTCGGCAGCAGCTCTGGCGCTGATCTTTACACGGTGTGAAAGCACATCCTCAGCAACTCTTTGCACATCTTCAGCCGTCACAAAATCTCTTCCGTTAAGTAAAGCCAATGCTCTCGACATACGAAGAAGTGCTATAGTTGCTCTCGGAGACGCACCTCCTATAAAATACTCATGATCTCTGGTTTTTTCAACTATTGAAACCATATATTCATATAACGAATCATGAACTGTGATCGTTTTTGTTTTATCCTGAAAAGCTTTGAGTTCCTCTAAGGAAAGGATCTGAGCAACACTGTCTAAGTTCTCCCATACCTCTGTCTTTAAAATCTCAACAGCATCCTTGTGTGCTGGATAGCCCATCGATACACGGATCATAAATCTGTCAAGCTGTGACTCGGGAAGAAGCTGTGTTCCCGATGCTCCGGACGGATTCTGAGTTGCAATAACGATAAATGGCTCTGGAAGCTTCCATGTGTGTCCCTCGACACTGGCCTGCCTCTCCTCCATCGCCTCAAGTAGCGCCGACTGTGTTTTCGGTGATGTACGGTTTATCTCATCTGCCAAAAACAGGTTACAAAAAACAGAACCTTTTCTGAACACAAACTTATCTGTCTGCTTGTCATACATTGAAAAACCTAAAAGGTCACTTGGAAGAACATCCGGCGTAAACTGGACTCTATGATAGACCAAAGACATCGTTTTAGCAAACGATGTCGCAAGTGTAGTCTTTCCGACTCCCGGAATATCCTCCATTAGTATATGGCCCTCGGCCAAAATCGCTGCAAGTATCTTGAGGATAACATCATCCTTTCCTTTTATGATCTTTGCAACCTCTGAACGTATCTCAAATAATCTGTTTGATTCCATCTATCCTTCCCTCCAAAAGTGTATATCCTTACTTTGGATATCACTTTTTAACCACAGATCAAACCATATATAAACAAAGGAGTCTGACCTCATCAGACTCCCTGATTATATCATATCTATCGAACCAACGTCAAGAAAATACGTGCTTTATCAAGTCTATGGGATACCCCTTTCCTGCCAGATATCTCATCTGCTTTTGCTTCTCCTCGTAGGTAAGCTCTGATACAGTCCTGCCACGCAAACGCTTTTCAACCAATGCTCTGAGTGCAAGCTCCTCGGGATCATCTCCCTCTTCGGTAAGGTAATCGGAAAACACCTCCGAAAGTATATCATCTGATATACCCTTTTCCTTTAGCTTTCTTTTGATCTCTTTTTTGCTTTTTTCAGTCTTGTGATAGTCGGCATACATCCTGGCATATCTCTCATCATCGATGTAACCGTAGGATTCCACATACTGAATAGCCGCATCGATCGCCTCTTTTGAATACTTCGCACCGGCAAGCTTATCGATAAGCTCCTGCCTGGTCCTGTCCTTATGAAGCAAAAGCGCCATAGCTTTTTGTGTGGCTTTTTTTGATTCTTCTTCCATCACTTATCTTCAGCGAGGTCTTTGCCCTTGGCCGGCTGTGCAGGCGCTGCGGCATCAGTCTCCTCGATCTTTGCAAGACATTTGTCTCTGACCGCCTGCTCTACTTCAGCAAACACATCCGGATTCTCAGCAAGATATGCCTTTGCGTTCTCGCGTCCCTGACCTATACGCTCATCCTTGTAGCTGTACCATGCACCGCTCTTAACAATGATGTTCTGGGCTGCGGCAAGGTCTAACACATCACCCTCACGGGAGATGCCCTTTCCGAACATGATATCAAACTCTGCCTCCGCAAAAGGCGGTGCTACTTTATTCTTAACTATCTTTGCACGAACACGGTTACCGATCTTCTCACCTGCCTGAGAAAGAGTCTCGATCCTGCGAACCTCCATACGCACCGAAGCGTAGAACTTCAATGCTCTACCACCCGTGGTAGTCTCAGGATTACCGAACATGACACCGATCTTCTCACGAAGCTGGTTGATGAAGATAACAGTACAGTTTGACTTATTTATAACGCTGGTAAGCTTTCTCAATGCCTGGCTCATAAGTCTGGCCTGAAGTCCCACATGAGAATCTCCCATGTCTCCGTCTATCTCAGCCTTTGGTACCAGGGCTGCTACAGAATCGACGATAACGATATCCACGGCACCCGATCGCACCATCGTCTCTGTGATCTCCATCGCCTGCTCACCGCTGTCAGGCTGCGAGATGTATAATTCGTTTATATTTACTCCGATGTTCTTTGCATATACAGGATCGAGTGCATGCTCGGCGTCGATAAAGCCTGCGATACCTCCGCGCTTCTGCACCTCTGCCACCATATGGAGAGCTACGGTCGTCTTTCCACTGGACTCCGGTCCGTAGATCTCAACTACTCTTCCCTTCGGGATACCTCCCACACCGAGTGCCAGATCAAGACTGAGTGATCCTGTCGGAGTCGCCTCCACCTGAAGATGTGTGTTATCTCCGAGCTTCATAATGGATCCCTGTCCATACTGCTTTTCTATCTGTGCGATCGCTGACTCCAGCGCTCTGAGCTTATTCGGATCCTTTTCAACCGTATTTCCTGCCATGATAACCTCCTGTTCGAAAAAATGTTCGTATAGCGAACGCCTGTTCGTCATACACTTATAATACACGATGTATGACTTCTTGTCAAGTACTTTTTTAAAAGTTGGCCGCGTAAATTTACTGTAGGAATAAGCAGGGTAGAATCTCCCCGATGATGCGGTCAAGAACTGACTGCTATCATACTATACCACAGTTTTTAGTTT
>ONKC01000146.1 GCA_900318295.1 uncultured Eubacteriales bacterium | reverse complement strand
CGATAAACCCCGCAGCGAGAAGCTCGGTCATCTTGCCTCGCTCCTCATCGGTAAACCCGGCATTATGGTGGTTTGCCGACGGATTTTTCAGATCGATCTCCTGATGCGCCACGTTCATATCACCCGTGACGATGACTCCCTTTTTCTCCTTTAATCCGCACAGATAAGCACGAAAATCATCCTCCCATCTCATGCGATAATCAAGTCTTTTCAACTCGTTCTGTGAGTTCGGAACATATACGCATACAAAATAAAAATCGTCAAACTCGCACGTGATCACACGACCCTCATGGTCGTGTTCATCAACACCTATTCCATAGGTCACGTTTATCGGCTCAGTCTTTGTAAACACAGCCGTTCCCGAGTACCCCTTCTTTTCGGCATAGTTCCAGTACTGGTGGTATCCCGACAGTTCCAGATCTATCTGCCCTTCCTGAAGCTTTGTCTCCTGTAGACAGAAAACATCTGCATCCAAGGCATCAAATGCCTCATTGAAGTTTTTACCTACGCAGGCTCGTAAGCCATTTACATTCCATGATATCAATCGCATAAAAAGCTTCTCCCAACTGACATAAAACTCTATTACATAGAATCATCAAAACATATCTGCATCAAAACACAACATGCCTATCACTTATGCTTCATCTTTAACTTCGGAAGCCTGGCGATCTTGTTCATCTTACGCATCTTTTGCATTTTATTCATCTTTTTAAGCTTCGGAAGCTTGTCCATCTTTTTCATCTTATGCATCTTGTTCGGATTTTTGCTTCCAAGTTTAAACTTAAGTGACCACTTCCCCGGTTTTTTTGATTTAACCATCACCCTGCGGCGCTTAGACCCGGCCATGACAGACCATTTCCCACGTTTCTTGGCATTCTTAAACTTCATCATCGCTATCACCCTCCTCATCTTTTACCACATATTTTGCAAACCCACTAATGCTTGATGGTTTTGTTATATCTGAACCACCATCCTGATCTATTACATAATCCCCATCATTAACACTGCCACTTCTCTCAGGACTGCCCGATACATCAGAAGCGAGGGGCCTTGACAGACTTGGCCGTGTCCCGAGCGCTGATGTATCGGCAGTCCGATCAGAATCATCCTCATCACGCTCCTTAAGAGCCTTCCGTAGCCTCAGATACCTAACCAGATCAAGTATAAAAGAGACGATTCCGACAAGTATAAAAAGCACTCCCGTGGCCATGGCATACCAGGGAACCTCACCCTGAATCCATTTCCATCCGAGTTCACCGCCGGTATACATCAAAAAAAGACACACCGCCAATCTGACCCAAAACCATATCTTAAAGCTCTCCGGTGTACCGTCGATCCACTCTTCATTTTTCTTTTTGTCTAAAAAACCCATGACTCCTACTCTCCTATATACCTGCTTTATCCCACACATATAGCGAAACCGTTCACCCTCTTTTTCACACACTCTACGGGATAAAAACAGCCGATGATACCATTATATATCATCGGCCATGTTTATTCAAGTATTACTGCATAAGTCTGTGCTGTTTATCTGCCCAGACGTTTCTTTGCATCCTCGATGGAAAGCTTCTCTGCCATCTCCTTGAGCTGATCAAAGCTTGCATTTGTCATATTCTTGATCTCGTCGTCTGAGTATGGAAACTGCTTGACAAAAAGCTTCTCATAATCAGCATAGGTCTGAGGCGAGAACACATAAAGATAAGGGAAATTGATCTCGTTAAAATTGCCCTCTATGTAATCCGTATCACCCTTAACCGCATTATATACCATGAAAAATGCAAACAACGGATCACAGTAATGTCCGCCTGACTCGGCAGCGATCGAACCCTGCTCTAGTCTTGTCTCCAGATCGTCCCTAAAGTCAGTAGAGACTACCTTGATATCCTTTATCTTTCCGGCTTTCTCAACAGCGTTCAAAACACCCTCAAAAGGATCCCCGCCGCCACCGGCAGATATAAGCGCATCAAGATCAGGGTAAAGCGACATAAATGTCTCGGCAGCCTTTTCGCCACCCTCTATAGTCGTGCCTGCATACTGCGGATCAAACAGGATCGCTTCATCATCTCCATGAGCAGCATTCCACTGCTGCACTGCATTTTTATAACCTTCCCAACGACGAAGCCATGTAGAATCTCCCTGCTCCCAGCCGACGATCCCAAGCCGTCTGCATCCTTTCTCAAGTAGGATGTTCCCGAGCTTTTCTCCGTTCTCAACCTCGTTTTCATGTACCGCTCCGATATAGTATCTCGAATCGGTACCAAGCTGATAGATATCGCCGGATTCAAGCTCGTTTATCACGCGGAAAAACTGCGCCACATAGACACCCGCTTCGTTGCACGAACGGATAACCGAGGTCATCTCACTGTCAGCCGAGTTGCATATAATGATACCCTTGCAACCATCATTGATCAGGGTCTGAACACTCGCTGTGACCTTTCCTGAAACATGTCCCTGCTCGATATACTCAAGCTCGACATCTCCGAGGACATGTGCGGTATGGTCGAGTATTTCCTTGCACTGCTTTCCCAGGGAACTGGTAGTGCTCCAGATGGATACGCCTATCTTGAGCTTTCCCCCGTCGGAATCGGCTTCGTCACCACATCCCACCGTGAGCGACGCCGTAAGCATGATGCATAAAAATATCCCGACAATCCTTCTAAGCGGCTTTCTACTCATACTACACTCCATATTTAAACCGTAAAACAAGATCAAAGTCTCTTGAGGTACTCTCCCGTACGTGTATCGATCTGAATACGATCACCCTGGTTTACAAAAAGCGGAACTGCAACCTGAGCACCTGTCTCAACGGTAGCCGGCTTAGTAACGTTTGTAGCTGTATCACCCTTGACACCCGGCTCAGTCTCTGTAACCTCAAGCTCAGCAAACATAGGAGGCTCGATTGAGAAGATGTTTCCTTTGTAAGA
>ONKC01000124.1 GCA_900318295.1 uncultured Eubacteriales bacterium | reverse complement strand
TCGCATTGATATGCCGATTTTTCACACGGTTATTTGCGACGAGCACAAATAACCTTTGATCCGACATGCGTGCTTCAAGCACGCATGCGGTGACTCGCACAAGTGCTCGTCATGGAGGATAATATGACCGGTGAACCTGTAAATATCTACAAGCAGATCATACTTCACATACTCCACCGTGCGTCCTGTGCACTGACGCAGGGCACTGTTTTGGATGTCATCACGGCGCTTAACTATACTGATTACATCCATGCCCAGTCGGCTCTCGGAGATCTGATAGAATCAGGTCTGGTTACCGAAAAAAACACCTACCGCCACAGCTATGTAACACTGACTGAAACAGGCGAGCAGACAAGACTCGCTTTTGAAGATGATCTGTCACAGGATATCCGTAGGGAAGTCGATGAATATCTTAAGAAAAATCATGTGGAGACTCTTGACGAAACCTCTTTGGTCAGCGATTATAAAATGACGAAAGACGGTATGTACACCGCTACATGCTCACTTCGTGACGGAGCACATATTTTGTATGAAATCAATCTGGAGGTAGCCTCAGAAGAGGATGCCATCCGTATCTGTAATTCATGGGAAAGTAAAAGCGAAGAACTGTATTCGCATGCTCTGAAATCACTTCTTGTCTAAGAAGCGCATCGATCCGTCTTCATTATTCATATCTTTAAGGGCATTGTACGTGCCCTTTTTATTATATCTTTCTCCGAGCTTATCTATCTCAGCCTGGCATCTGCTGCAATATTCTCCGCTTCTGATAGCCATACCACAGCGATGACAGTAAACCGTCACCTGAGATGATTTTGAAACCTCTAGTCTTCCTTCCTTAAAAAGACCACTGATCACCGATCTGCTGATGCCTGTCCCCTCGGCGATCTCAAAAATATTGCTCGGGCCTCTTTTTTCCAGAAAGCGACGAACCACGCCATAGTCATCAAGCTCCTCGTGACCGCAATCCTCACAAACATAAGTCCCCGCGCCCTTATACCTCATCACGCCGGAACACTCCGTACACACGATAGTGGAATGCTTGATTCGAGTTCCTTCTTCTGCCATAAAATCATCCCTTTCTATCTGAGGGGGCCGATCAACCTACCCCTAACGAACCAAGCTCCTTGTACTTCATATAAGCCCCGTAGGTCATGGTCACCGCTTCCTTTCCGGTGCCCACGGTGATACGAACCTGGTCCCAATCCTCATCGGTCGCCATGACTCCCTCATCAAAGCCGGAGATCTTGTTGGTGTTATCGTTTGAGACCGTGCCGGTCGACGAAGAAGCATCCGAAGCTCCCGTATGATTAACCTTTTTACCTTCGTATGAGGAATAGTCGTAGGAAACCTTGATATCCTTATCAGGAACCTTGACTCCTTCCTTCATATACTGATTTATCTTTTTAACATAGTTCTGTGTCTCTTTTATATTCGGCACTCCACCGGCCTTTATAACTCTTCCGCTTCCGGCATTGTATGCGGCAGCCGCAAGTGTATAGTCACCGTTGAACTTTTTTAGATGTGCAGCCAAAAGTCTCGTTGATGCCATGATGTTCTGCTCGGCATCAAACGGATCGGATACTCCCATATCCTTGATCTCATCGGGCATCAGCTGCATGATACCTCTCGCTCCCGCACTCGAAACACATTTGGGATTGAAATCGGACTCCGCCTTTGCTACCGCTACCAAAAAATCGTACGAAACGCCGTACTTCTCGGACGCTCTTTTAAAAATGTTCTCAAGCTTGGTAGTCCCTGTGGTCTTTGAACTTGCTGAAGCACCCTTGACAGACTCTGCCTTTGCGACGGTACCCGAAGAAGACTTCTGTGCCTTCTTGGCTGAAGTCGCTTGTTTCAAAACAGTTTTAAAAGGAGTGATGGTCGTATCTTCATCAGACTTAATGAGCCCAGAGTTTACTGCCGCAGCCGACCCGCTGGTGGCTACACTCACAGCATCATTAACGACCATAGTGGACATAGACATAGGAACCTCACCTATCCTTTCCTATGATCATCATTTCTTTAGATATATTCTACTATCAAAATGTGAAATAATCAAGTCAGATTAGAAAAAATATCCTCACCCTTATCAGGTCTCTTCGAGGTATTCTTCATTTGTAGCAATAACCGCTTTCATGGCAGTCGGTCCGGGCGCACCGATGATATTCCGGCGTTCTACACATGTCTTCATCGAGATGGCATCAAAGATGTCCTCCTCAAATACCGGCGAGATCTTTTTGTACTCCTCGAGTGGAAGCTCATCAAGTGAGATCCCTCTGTCGATGCACATGAGGACAAGCTGACCGATGATCCCGTGAGCGTCACGGAACGGAACTCCGTGATTCACCAGATAGTCAGCAGCATCTGTCGCATTAGTAAATCCTCTCTTAGCGCTCTCTGCCATAGCTTTCGGGTTTATCTTCATCGTATCGATCATTCCCGTACACAGCGCAAGGCAACCCTTAACTGTATCCATGGCATCGAAGCAAAGCTCCTTATCCTCCTGCATGTCTTTGTTGTACGCCAAAGGAAGCCCCTTCATCGTCGTAAGGATCGATGTGAGTGCCCCGTAGACACGTCCCGTCTTTCCGCGGATAAGCTCAGCGATGTCGGGATTTTTTTTCTGAGGCATGATGGACGAACCCGTAGAGTAGGTATCATCCATCTCCACAAATCGGTATTCATCGGAGTTCCACATGATGATCTCCTCGCACATACGGCTAAGATGCATCATGATCGTAGAGAGCGCACTCATCAGCTCGATAAGATAGTCTCTGTCAGAAACCGAATCCATGCTGTTGAACGTCGGTCCGTCAAACTGAAGAAGCGAAGCCGTATCCGTACGATCCAAAGGATAAGTGGTACCTGCCAAAGCCCCTGCACCTAAAGGACAGTAATTCATCCTGTCATAGATATCACGAAGTCTGCCCCTGTCTCTCCTAAACATCTCAAAGTAAGCTCCCATATGGTGAGCAAAGGTCACCGGCTGAGCCTTTTGCATATGCGTAAAGCCGGGCATATATGTTTCCACGTTTTCCTTCATAAGACGGTGGATGACTACCATAAGCTCCTTGACAAGGTCATTTAACGCTATGATCTCATCACGGGTGTAAAGACGCATATCGAGCGCCACCTGGTCATTTCTGCTGCGGCCTGTGTGAAGCTTCTTTCCCGGATCACCGATCCTCTCTATGAGCGTTCCCTCCACGAAGCTGTGGATGTCCTCCGCGCTCTCATCGATGACAAGCTTTCCGCTGTCTATATCATCGAGGATTCCTTTAAGCCCTGCGACTATGGCATCCTTCTCGTCACATGTGAGTATTCCCTGCTTCTCAAGCATGGTCACATGAGCGATGGAACCCAATATATCCTGCTTATAGAATCTCTTGTCAAAGCTTATGGACGCGTTAAAGCTGTTTACCAGCTCATCGGTTTCCTTGGTGAATCTTCCGCCCCACAGTTTCATGTCGTACCGCCTTTCATTTCTGATCTTTATTTTTCTGTAAGATGATCAAGTAAAGCCACGCAGCCCTCCTCGATCTCCTTGAATGCCTTTTCAAAATCCCTTGTATACCACGGATCAGATATCTCTCTGGGATTATCCGTATAATCCATGAGAAGCTTAAGCTTTTCTCCCGGATCCTCCGGCCAAAGTCTTTTCATATAAAACATATTTTCCGAGTCCATGCCGATGATGAGATCAAAATCATCATAGTCATCCTTCTTCATCTGGCGGGCTCTGTGACCGCTGCACATGATACCGTGTGATATCATGACCTTCTCCATCGGAGGATAAAACCCGTTTCCGAGTTCCTCAGTGGATGTCGCTTTTGATTCCACATAAAAATCGTCCGAACGGTCCTCTTTTTTGAGCATATCCTTGAAAACATACTCAGCACAACTAGACCTGCACACGTTGCCGTGGCAAATAAACAAAATTCTAAGCATATTCATACCCTTCCTGTAATCCTGTTTTAGTTCTGTAATCCTGTTTAATCCTGTATAATCCCAATAATCCTCGACACATAAGTATCGCTGATGTCTTTTTGACATCAGTTTGTTATTATATCACATATGACGTCGATTTGCAAATAATAAAAAAAGAATCAACCGCTATGATTGATTCTTCATCGTATAAAACACGTACTGCTGTATAATGCCCGCATACTCACCAAAACTCTCAAAGGGGGACTCTCCTCCGAACCTTTCGTCTATGGCTCTTCCTATCCAGACATCCACGGGAACCATTCACTTTTTTCCCGACCCCATAAACCTTGATCAGCCTGTCAAATACTTCCTCGTCGCTCATGGTATATAGCGCTTCGAGATCAAGCTCACCATCACTTACCATACGGGCGGCGCAAGCCACATACGGAGCCCTGTAACCCAGGCTGCAGGCTTTAAGCTCATCGTCTGTCGCCCGTGCGAGTGCCTCGGGCGTCGGAAACAAAAAAACATCCTCTCCTTCGGATGAGATCCTTTTTCCGAAGCTCTCACAAAGCTTTTCAACCGAGGCTGATATCGCCGGGATATTTTTCCTCTGAGATATGATAAAGGTTATGAGCATCTCAAACGGGTCCTGCCTCAGTATCCTGATACCCTTGCCGTACTCCATGCACTCATCGATAAACCTGTTTTTCCCACGGAGCTCATCCCGAAGACCTGAATAATTTCTGTCGAGGTCGAAATAATCATGCCAAAGACTGTCCCATTTATCCTTCGAACACGAAATCTCGCATGCATCCTTACCCGCCTTGCTTATATATAGGACATCTCCTCCCGTGATAAACCTGAACACTCCTTTATCATCTTTGCTTATCCTGAAGGCCTGCCCGCTCTCTTTTATCTTTTCGAGATCAAGATCGTCTTTTATCTCTATCCTCATATGAGATCACGCTCTCCACTCATCCACGTTTTTTGAAAGCCACTCACACCACTCATCAATCCCCTCTCCGGTCTTTGCACAGATCGGGATGACCGTAGCATTCGGATTTCTCTTTTTGATATTCTCTTTGCATTTTTCCATATCAAAATCAAAGTAAGGCATGACGTCTGTCTTGTTGATAAGAACTACGTCTACTATCGAAAACATAAGGGGGTATTTTAACGGCTTATCATCACCCTCCGGCACCGAAAGAATCATGGCATTTTTACATGCACCGGTGTCAAACTCAGCCGGACATACGAGATTTCCGACGTTTTCAAGTATGGCAAGCTCCACCTCTTCCTCCGTGAGTTCATCAAGGCCCTGTTTTGTCATACCCGCATCGAGATGGCACATTCCGCCGGTATGGAGCTGGATGGCATGTACACCGCAATCCGATATTGTCCTTGCATCGACATCCGAGTCTATATCAGCTTCCATCACACCTATACGGTATTTATCTTTTAAAGTATTTACAGTCTGCTTTAATGTAGTGGTCTTGCCGGAACCGGGAGAGCTCATCAGATTAAGCAAAAAAATGCCGCGATCCTTTAGCTCATCTCTGAGCTTGTCTGCTTCCTTATCGTTATCCTCAAATACACTTTTTTTGATCTCTATGACCTTTACACCTTCGTTACTCATTTTTCTCCTCCGTCCAAGTGTTTTTATAAATAATAATACCGTATCAAAGATAAGTCAAGAAAAAAGAAGAAAATGCTTTATTTAATGCATTTATTATGTTATAATGATTCCATATTAGCAAAAGGAGGGGGCGCTGATGAGAAATTGGAAAGGATATGAAAAAGGGATCAATCTTGGCGGATGGCTGTCGCAGTGCGATCATACAAAGGAGACCTACGACAACTTTATTGTTCAGGATGATCTTAAAAGGATTGCCGGATGGGGGTTAGACCACGTCAGAGTTCCTATCGACTACGACCTCGTGGAAGATAAGGACGGAAACACACTTCCCGATGGCTATACTTATATTGACAATGTGATAAACTGGTGCCGTGAATATGGCTTAAACATGGTCCTCGACCTTCATAAGACATTTGGCTTCTCTTTTGATGTCGGAGAGGGCGAGGACGGTTTTTTTGATAACGAAGCATACCAGGAGCGTTTTTACAAGCTCTGGGAAATGATGGCGACCAGATACGGAAAGTATTCCGACATGCTCGCATTCGAGCTTTTGAACGAGATCACCAAAAAAGAATACCAGGATAAATGGAACGAGATCTCCAAAACCTGCATCGAGAGGATCAGACGCATCGCTCCAAGCACCTACATCCTTATAGGCGGTTACTACAACAACAGTATTGAATCACTTCCGAGTCTTTTACCACCGGCTGATGATCATATCATCTACAATTTCCACTGCTATGAGCCGTTGATCTATACACATCAGGGAGCATACTGGACAGAGGGCATGGATCAGAATTTCAGGATGAGTATCAAAA
Source organism: uncultured Eubacteriales bacterium (assembly GCA_900318295.1). Taxonomy (GTDB): domain Bacteria; phylum Bacillota; class Clostridia; order Lachnospirales; family Lachnospiraceae; genus Eubacterium_F. The sequence goes on along the minus strand of ONKC01000124.1, from coordinate 761 downwards.
CCTCATACTATGACATGAACGAGCACTCCAAAAAGCAGCTCTCACAGATCACTGTGGGATTTAAGGGATTGAATCCGGATAATCTTTTAGGATCCGAGTTCTTTGATATGCATTTTGCGGAAGCAGTAAAGATCGCCGAGGAAAGAAACGTACCTCTCTACTGTGGAGAGTACGGTGTTATAGACCGTGCGGATCCGAAAGAGGCTGTGATGTGGTACAAGATGATAAACAGTTCATTTAAAAAGTATGGGATCGGCAGAGCATGCTGGACCTACAAAGAAAAAGACTTTGGTATCACTGACGAACACATGGCGTCCGTACTTGACGAGCTTTTGAATTACCTTTAATTCTTTTCATCGTAAAAATCGGTAAAGCTGTGTCTTTTACCATTGAACTTATACTCCGGGAACATATCGAGATTGACATTATGTATGCTGTTAAAAATGCTCATCTCGATTCCCGGATTATTTTTTCTCAATTCCTTGATAAGAGCTTTTATTTCCTGTCTTTTTGACTCTCCGATACCGTCACCGCTATCGCCGATATTTTCGGTAAATCTGCACGCGCACTGCAAAAAATCAAGCTTGTTATAATCCCTCCATGCTATGATATCCTCTTCATGAATGCAGTATAAAGGACGGATAAGTTCCATCCCCTCAAAGTTGGTCGAATGAAGCTTCGGTATCATCGCCTGCAGCTGAGAACCATAGAACATAGCCATCAGCGTGGTCACAATAACATCATCAAAATGATGACCGAGC
>ONKC01000125.1 GCA_900318295.1 uncultured Eubacteriales bacterium | reverse complement strand
CCCATCTCATAGCGCCTTAACTTACTTCTGTTTCCTCCGCAGCCAAATATCGCTATAAGTCTGCCCGGCTTGTAGCCGCGAAGCGTTTTAAGTACGCTCTCCGTGCTGACGCCGTTATGTGCAAAGTCAATAAGTACGGAAAAATCTCTGCCTGTCGGCACGGCCTCAACTCGGCCTCGCACCTCTACCTTTTTTATGGCATTTATTATCTTTGTATCATCCACACCGATAAGTGCTCCAAGTGTCACTGCGGAAAGCGCATTGTATACGTTAAAAAGACCCGGAAGTCCGACCTTCGCGCTTCCGTTAATAAGGCCTCTTAACCCAAAGCTCATCGACAGTTCGCTGTCATCATTTACATGCTCTACATCGACTGCGATAAGATCTCTTTTTCCGGTATATTTTTTACGGGATGAGAGATACTGCTCATCTGTTATGTCCATCGTCTGAGACTGTACTCCCTGCACTCCAAACGTCTTTACAAGACAGTGTGCATTCTCGATGATTCCTGCCGTATGAGGATCGTCCGCATTAAAAATACCGATATTGCAGTGATCGAATAAAGCAGCTTTACAACTCAAATAATCATTGAAATCATCATGTTCGTTTTCGCCTATATGATCCGGTGTTATATTTGTAAAAATACCGTAATCAAAATGCATACCCGCAACACGGTCCATCTTCACTCCCTGCGAGCTGACCTCCATCACGAAGTAATCACATCCCGCATTTGCAATATCTGCGATATAACGCTGAAGATCATAGGACTCAGGAGTAGTATGCTCTATAGGTGTCACCTTATCTCCGATCGCGACACCGATAGTTCCGATGATACCGCACTTTTTGCCGGTCTGCTCAAGGATATTTTTGATGAGATAAGTAGTGGTTGACTTACCCTTTGTTCCGGTGATACCGATACTTATCATCCTCTTCATCGGATGCTCAAAGTAGTTTTGCGAGATGAGGCTCAGTCCCTCGCGACCGTTTTTTACCTTGATCACGGCGATGCTCTTTGGGATATCAACTCCGTATTCGGCCTTTATCTCGTCAAGAGATTTTTCGACCATAAGAGCGGATGCCCCCTGGTTTATAACATTAGCGATAAACTTGTGACCGTCAACGACAGTACCTGCGATCGCCGCAAATAAAAACCCTTCGCTAACCTTTCTCGAGTCATATGCGATGTCAGCAACCTCAGTCCCTAAGTCGCCCTGTAGTAACTCATAATTAAGATCTTTTAACAACTTTTCCAGCGTCATACTGTAACTCCTTTAGCTTCTTCTCTCATAGTAACCCGTAATGACGTATCGCCTTAGCGATCCCATCCTTCATAACAGCATCCGTGACGTAGTCGACCCGATCGAATATATCCGGGTTACCGTCGCCCATAGCAACCGAAATCTCCGTATACTCGAGCATCGGCAGGTCGTTTGTCGAGTCACCGAATCCCATCGTATACTTTTTATCGACCCCGAGATGCCTGCAAACAAAATCAATCCCCGTTGCCTTCGAAAAGCCCTTCGGTACGATCTCATAAAATGTCGGGTCCCTTTTTATAAAGTCAAATCTGTCTTCGTATTTTTCTTTGAAACCATCCATATCACCGGTCTTGTCAAACCACAGTGCCATCTTGTCGAAGTCGAGATTTTCAGCATCCAGAAACTCTATCCTGCCGGCTTCAAACTCAGGTGATACCTTTTTTCCGATGTCTCTTTTCGGTCTCGGTGTTTTGAAAAATCCCACGACAGTCGGCATCCACGGCTCTCTGTGAAAGTATGAATGCGCACTTCCCTCGAGCACTCCGTCGATATGGTAGTTAACAAGATCGTCGGCTATCTCACGCTTCAGCTCATCGCTCAGTGTATGATGCAAAAGCTCCTCATCATGGTAGATGATATGCGTACCACACCCACCGACTACGCCGTCAAAGCCGATATCAAGTATCTCCTTCGGCCAGATATCCCGACATCTCCCCGTGCAGATAAAGCACTGATGTCCGGCTTTTCTTAATTCTTTTATGGTTTCTATCGTACTTAACGGAACCACCTGTTCTTCATTGTCCAGTATGGTCCCGTCTATATCAAAAAAGATCAGATACTTTTCCAATTGTTACTCCTTACGCGTCACCCTTTTTATACATATCCGGCATCTGCCTTCTCTCACCCACATACATATACGCCGGACGGATGATCTTGCCTTTATTTGCGAGTTCCTCAAGTCTGTGTGCCGACCATCCCGAAATACGCGCGATCGCAAATATAGGCGTATAGAGCTCCTGAGGGATCTTAAGCATCTTATACACAAGTCCCGAATACATATCCACGTTTGCACATACCGGCTTTCTGCCCGGATGGCCTTCCATGATCATATCCTTTGAAAGCCTCTCAACACGGTCGTAAAGAGCAAACTCCTCCTCCATTCCGACCTCCTTTGCAAGGCTTTCTGCCATATCCTTAAGGATGACCTCACGCGGATCGGAAAGAGTATATACAGCGTGTCCCATTCCGTAGACAAGTCCTGTCTTGTCAAACGCTTCCTTTTTCATGATCCTGTGCAGATAATCCTCCACACCGGAATCTGTTTTCCAGTCACAGTTTTCCTTCAGATCATCAAACATTCTCTGCACTCTCAAGTTCGCGCCACCGTGACGCGGGCCCTTAAGAGATGCGATTGAAGCGGATATCGCTGAGTATGTATCGGTACCCGAGCTCGTCACTACATGATCCGTAAAGGTGGAATTATTACCGCCACCGTGATCTGCATGGACAACCAAGGCCGCATCAAGAACAGATGCCTCAAGCTCGGTAAACTGACCATCCGGTCTTATCATCCTAAGTATATTCTCTGCAGTCGAATTATCCTTTCTCGGCTGACGTATGATCAGATCAGCATCCTTCGCATAGTGCCTGAACGCATGATATGCATACACAGCGATCATCGGCATTTTGGCGATAAGCTGGAGCGACTGTCTGAGCACGTTCGGAAGAGAGATATCATCCGGATCCTCATCATAAGAATACAGAGTCAGCACACTCTTTTGAAGTGCATTCATGATATTCTCACTCGGCGCTTTCATGATGACGTCCCTGACAAAGGAACCCGAAAGCTCTCTGAGCGAAGCCAATATATTTAAAAATCCCGCGAACTCCTGCTCCTCCGGTATCTCTCCGAACAAAAGCAGATAGCTTGATTTTTCAAAATTGTAACGGTCGTCGCGGGCATTTTTCAAAAGCTCATACACATCGTATCCGCGATAGTGTAAAAGTCCCTCACACGGCACTCTCTCTCCGTCCTTAACGACAGATCCGATAACCTCCGCTATCTCGGTAAGTCCTGTAAGCACACCGCGTCCGGATGCATCACGAAGTCCCTGCTTAACATCGTATTTGTTATACAGTTCTCTGTCGATAAGTTCATGTCCCGCCTGGATGGCGACAAGCCTGTCAAACTCGTTGTTCAGTTCATCCCCAAGCGCCATCATAGTCTGATTATCCATTGATAGTAACCTCCATAACGTGCATTTTCCGTATCCATGCACAATTCTCATCCTTTGGATTTTTCAACAATGATTATACTATACCACATTTGGCTTGTTTTCACAAACCTTTTTTTGTTTTTACACACAAAAATGGCGAGCCATAAGGCCCGCCATTATGATTATTTACTTTTGATCTGTCCGCCCGGTGATCCCGATGTATATGCTTTTCCGTTTACATACAGTGTATGTCCGTTGTAATCAATGGTTCCTTTTCCCGAGATATCGGTCACATACGAGTCGGATGTAAGCTTCCATTTACCGTTAAGCTTTACACTTACACTGCCAAGCGCATCCCCCGATCCGTTTTCATCGGATATGGATCCGGTAAAGGATGATTTTGCATCGAGATTCAGATCAAGTGTTGACTTGGAATCACTTGCAGAGCTTGCCGTATTGCTCACTATGATCTTGCCCGACAGCTTTTGAGATGTAGCATTCACGGTTGCCTTATTCTCGGCACCGCTCCACCCGTCGTTTACTACTGACAAAAGCACCTTTTCACTGTCAGAGTTTTTGATCTTGACATTTTTAAGATTGATAGTCGCGGATGTGTTTGTCACATGAAAAACATGCCCACTCTTGCTTATAAGCTTTCCGCCCTTCATGGTAAACTTTGATCCCGTTCCCGAAGCATCTCCGGAAAATGACTGGTATATCATTATCGAATCCAGATACTGGGCGTTTCCGTTCTTTTTGTTGTTATTTGCAGTGAGTGTACAGTTTTTAAGGGTGATCGAGTTTGTACCCTCGATACATACT
>ONKC01000126.1 GCA_900318295.1 uncultured Eubacteriales bacterium | reverse complement strand
AGATGAAATCAAGCAAACTCTGTCCGAGAACCTTGCTCGTAGCGTTCAATGTAGCCTGATACAAAAGGTTGCTCTCGGTGAAGTTGATATATGCCTCGCCGAGGTCTGCATCCTCGTTATCTGACTTTGCTTTGTTTGTGTCAATCTCGAGCTCTTCGATCTTGTTTTTGGTCATCACCATACGGTTGTAGCGTGATCCGTGATCGGCGAGTGCGACATTTATCTTGTCCTTTGCGCCCTGGATGGTGGTGATCATCGCTCCGAGGCTCTTTACAAGGACTGATTTCTGCAGATCCATCTGTGTCTGAAGCTGAGTCTGAAGTTCCTTGAGATCGGCGATCTTTGCCGCATCTGATCCCTCATCGAGATCCTTTATTCTCTTTTCTACCTCGCTCATTCTGGCCTCGATGATATCAAGCTCGTTACATGAGTTTTTGATATCCTCGATGGAACGTCCTACGATAGTTCCCACTGCTTTGTAGGCTTCGGTGTTTACCTGGACGGTCTGCGAGAAGTTGATCTGATACTGAATCTCCTGCGGGCGGAAGTTGTAACGGCTGTACTCATCCCATTTATCTCTGTTTTCAGAGTCAGTGTTATATATTGCTTCCTTACCTGTTCCCGTATTGATCGTTTCGCATGTAAAATAATGCTCCGGCTTTATGTCGTTCTTGTCAAAATCCTTCTTCTGGTATGTGATCATCAGATCCGAACCACCGCGAATATCATCATAAATATCGTCTGCAAAAACAAGTTCTCCGGTCTCCGGCACCAGATAAACCTCACCAAAAGACTTTGCTGTTCCTGCCGTTCCATCCGGTTTTGTGACAGCCACCGCTGTTGCTGTTCCTCCTTCCGCAACCGTCCTCGGATGGAGGTGCTCGTTATACTTATTTCCGGGAAGTGAATCACCTGCCACTGACTTGATTGTCACCTCTATCTTACACTCGTTCCCGTCGCGGTCCTTATATACGAGCGTCGGAGTGATATTATTCACAGTTTTAGTCGTACCATCAGCGTTTGTCACTGTAGTTGTCGGATTTGCCTTACTGTCAACGATATCCTGATATGATATAAGGATTCTGTTTGTCGACAAAAACTTCGGCGCATCAGTTGCATACTGCTGAGCGGTTTTATAACCGGCAATACTTGGGTCACTTGATCCGATCTCAGCTCTTCCATACACATAATCATACTTTCGAATGCTTGAGACATCGAGCTGCTCATGTATCGTGTATAGAGTATCATCTGTCGCCTTATCATACAGCAGCGCGCTGTCGGTGCGATATCCCGTAAAAAGATACCGACCCGCATAGTCTGCGTTCATATCCTGCTCGTAGATGTACTGAGCATACTGATCAAGCTGCTTATTAATATCGGCTCTGTCCTTGGCGTTTACAGTACCGGTCGCGGCCTGAGTCACGTACTGGACCATGTTGTCCATAACCTTATCGACATCTTTGATAGCTGTCTCTGTCGCATCCATCCATGAGGTCGCGTCCTCGATATTTTTCTTGAACTGATCGATCTCAGCGAGGGTTGTTCTGTACTTTAGCGCCCTCACCGCGATGGTCGGATCGTCAGAAGGTCGCTGGATCTTTTTCTGCGTGTTGTACTGAGTCAGGTACTTGTCATACGCAACCTTGTTTTTCTGCATGTTCATCACTGAGTTGGTTCTCATCATTCCGTTCGTAACTCTCATAAATTAGCTCCCTTCTTATCACCTCATCAGTCCGCTTCACTGACGGCTTCTAAACACCTCATCCGTCGCCTCCGGCGACACCTTCCCCTCAAGGGGAAGGCTTTATACCGCTGTTCCGTTTATCAGCTTGTCGAGCACCTCATTCATGACCGACAAAGCTTTGTACTGGTTGAACAGCATCTGCTGGAACACCATCAGGTCCTCTGCCTCTTCGTCCTCATCGACACCCGACACGCTCTTTCTGTTCTGGTCGATGCTGAGCAGAAGGTTTTCCTGGCTCTTTGATAGGTGCTGTGTCCTGGAACACTCCACACCCATCGAGGATGCGAGCGACTGGATAAACGAATCGGGTGCACCATGTAAAAACATCGAGCTGTCGTCCTTAAGCTCTGACAACTTCTGGATGTTCTCCCAGTTGTCGTTTCCGATTGATACATATTTGAACTTCACGGTTGGATCATCGGGGTTTGTCACCACATTTCCGTTTATATCTATCAACTCACCATTAGCATTATGAGCCTTCATAACAGCCTTCGCCGCAAGCTTTCCGGGGTCTTTGAGCATCTCTTCTGACACCTTGAAGTTTGCTGCAGTCATATAATAGTATGATCCGTTTTGAGTATCATTCATCGTCAAAGTATCAATCACAGATGCGGTTGGTGGTTTTAAATCTGCATAATCCTCTACCATATCATAATCTTTACCCTCTGTAGGTGTTTTAGCGGTAAAGAAATCGATTCCGAACTCATCATTCAGATCAAATCCGGAGTTCTGCACTTCATTAAACCTTTTTGAAAACGTCCTTATAAACTCGTTCAACTGAGCGAAGTAGTAAGGTATACCTCTGGCTGCGACATTCTCTCCGACAGATACTGTCATATGGGAATTAAATGCCGTATCGATCAAAGCATTTCCATCAAGATCAGTCCCTGCTTTAATATTGAAAGTGTATTCTCCTGTTTTATGATCATAAGAAAAATCATCATACACAAACTTGCTTCCATTTATGATTATCTCGCCGTCATGTGTAGGGATATTTAAAAGTGCGGGATCATCTATGAAATTTGCCAGTTTATCTTTGTCTGATCTTGCTATCGTTATGCTAGAACTTGTTTTTGATTTGATATATCCCTCCAGCGTTGTCGAATTGTTTCCATCCCTCATCTCAAAAAGTGACTGAAGCTTTCCTCCGAGGTTTTTCGCATGCTCCAAAAAGTCCGTACCGTCTTCCCAGCCAAGCTCATACAAGCCCTTTATATCACAGATGTTTGTGTAGGTATCCTTCTGAGTATATGTGATATGATTGACTCTGTAGCCGTCTACTAAAGTGTTTCCATTCATGTAGACATAGAACTGTGTATCTACCGTAAGCTCGTCTGTCTGTCTGCCGCTGGACTTCGTGATGGTACCTTTTTTCTCGACAGTCTCAACTCCTGCATACTGTGAAAGCTCGTCGATAAGTACGCTTCTTTGATCACGAAGATCATTTGCCATATTTCCATATGACTCGATGACATTTATCTGACGGTTCAGAGAAGATATCTTTTCTGCGATAGCGTTTATCTGATCGACTGTTGTTTTTATCTCGATATTTGCCTCATCCTGCAGCTGCTGCATATTTTTACCCATATTCTGGACGTACTCGGCAAAGGTCTGTGCTCTGGTCACAGCCTCTGTTCTGATAGTCTGATTGTTTGGGTTTCCGACAAGATTTGAAAGACTTGCGTAAAAATCATCAAACGCATCCATGATCCTTGATTTGTCATCGCTTGTGACATTACCGCAGATCATATCCTGAAGAGAGTTTAGATAATAAGTATCCGTGCTGTATTTGCTGAATGCAGACTGGGTACGGATGTACTTGTTGTCGTAGTACTCGTTTCTCTCTCTGGTCACGTTCACGTTTCCGACACCGAAGCCCTGAACCGTGATCGCACTCTTGTTTGCGACCAAAGCCTCATAGTTCGCTGTCTGACGTGAGTAACCTTTTGTTTCGATATTTGCAATATTATGCGCAGTCGTCTGAATCGCTGCGTTATAGGTCATCATTCCGGTCTTAGATATCTCAAGTGATCCAAATGTTGAAGGCATACGCATCTCCTCCTAATCATAAACTATAAACGTTGCTATACTTATTATCGGTTAATTTCAACCAAAACGCAACCCCTATTTGCTTATTTTTCGGTTTTTTCTCGGTTATTTCTGATACACTCAGACATTTTCTCTATACTCCCTTTTTTATACCTTCATGACAGGTTTACATACTCCACTCTCCATTTTTCACCTTCATGGCAGGTTTACGACAAATTGATACTATATCTGTATATGCAGGAAAGCTGTTAAATGCATAACCGTACGGGATGTCTCTTGTACGTCGTTGCGCAGCATGTGTTTTTTACATGCGCACAACGCGACGTACAAGAAAAAAGCGAAAGCGAGCCCGTACGGATGCATTAACAGCTTTCCGTATGTCTT
>ONKC01000133.1 GCA_900318295.1 uncultured Eubacteriales bacterium | reverse complement strand
CTCGTCTGCCACGCTATCCTCCTTGACGTGAAAAATCAGTTATATAGATAGATATATAACATATTTTTTCCCATATGTCAATTTCAGTTGACAGAAATATCTTGAAACGATAGAATATAAGCATAGGAAGGTAGTTTTGGAGATGATCTTTACTATATACTCCGGATCGGATGGTACATATGCTCTATATAAAAGAACACTTCATGACGATCACCAGACATCGTCATCTGGTCATAAAGCATTGTAAGAAATGCGGGATACTGTGGCAGGGCTTACGCCACGACTTGTCCAAGTACTCACCTACCGAGTTTTGGGAGGGAATACATTTTTACAAGCCGGATAAAAGCCCGAACGTCGGCGCCAGAGAGTCAAACGGATATTCCAGAGCGTGGCTGCATCATCAGGGACGAAACAAACATCACTTTGAATACTGGCTTGATTATAATCCCGTAAGCAGAAAAAAAGAACCGGTACGGATGCCGGTCAGATACGTCGTTGAGATGTTTTGCGATCGCATCGCTGCGAGCAAGATCTACTTTGGCAAAGACTATGATGATTCCAAACCGCTTATGTATTTTTACAAAGGAAAAGGAAAGATATTTATGCATCCTCAGACGGCTGCTCTGCTTGAAAGACTTTTAAAAAAGCTTGAAGCAGACGGCGAGGACAATGCATTTTTATACGTAAGAAAAGTGATAAAACCCGGTGCAAAGAAAAAGGGGATATGGTAACTATGAAAAAACATTTTAGGAAACGTATAGCACGCCTGCTCATCCTGTCACTGATGACCGGAAGCATGTTGTCCGTGTTTTCATACGAGCGAGTGAAGGCCGAAAGCGTGATCGAGGAGCCGCCTCTTATCATCATCGTAGATTATCCGGAGGCGAGTCCGTCTCCTATACCTACGTTAAGTCCGGAGGAGATAGCGCTGAAAGATCAGGCCGAGGCAGCTATGGAAAAAACAAAGCTTATGCCGGTACTCGGATGCCGTGCTCCTATCGGCGGTGGCGTCACTTCCGACGGAAAGGTGACTTATTTTGCTGATATTGTTCAGGATTTTATCTCGAATGTAAGACATGAAACAGAAGTTCATGTCGATGAGAACGACAAGCTGAACTACCAAAAAGAAGCATGGTACGATATCGCAACCAAGAACTACTATTCTTATGATAAAAAAAGCGGGCAATATATCTACGAACCCGGCGGAGAGGATTACTCAAGACTCGAATATCTGTCGTTGGATTTTTATCTTGATTATGTGCCCAAAGTACCCGGATTTACAAAGGATAATCCGGTAGAAGTCGATTTGTACGACGGACGCAAAGTGAAGTGCGATGTGATCAGACACGTGCATGCCATAGCCAGAGATTTTCCGGATCTGGATAATATAAGCTCTGCAAGGTATGTTCATTATGCATACTATATCGGGCAGGAAGACGGATTGATATATAGGATAGAGCACAACAACGGAAGTATCGAGAGTATGTTTGAGATGGCACACGTATTTTATTATCCGACTGAGAGTCTGTCCATCCCGAAGGAGTATACCAAAAATCCTGTTCTGGCAGACGGCGTCGGACTCCTCAGAAATAACTTCTGGTACGTATCATACATCTCTTCGATCAAACTTGGTAAGAGAACATACACGGTAAACACCATAGATGAAAAAGCATTCTTCGGAATGGAGAAGCTGAAAAAAGTCACGATCCCCAAGACCATAACATCCATCGGGAACGAAGCTTTTGCAGCATGTATCAACTTGGAAACTCTGGTTGTAAAGAATAAGACCCTCAGAAACAAACTGAAAAAGAGTAAGAAACTTAGAAAAAAGATCATGTTTGAAGGAAAGACGATCAAGGGTTAAAAAACCGGGGCAGTTACCTGCCCCGGTTTTTTATGTCGTTTTTTGAAAACCGCTCCTGCTCCTTTTTAAATAACAATTAATCAGTTACTTTGACCTTGCACTTTGCCACAGCGCCGTCCTCCTTTACCGTCACGGTGCAGTTTCCCTTAGCCTTAGCCGTGATCACTCCTGATGAATTGACGTTGGCAACTTTTTTTCCGCTACAGGTAAATGTCGGTTTGTTTCCTGAGCTTACCTTTGCCTTTAATTCAAACTTCTTTCCCTTTTTCAGTGTGACCTTGGTTTTATTCAGACTAATCTTCGGTGAAGCTACAGTGACGGTGCAATATCTGGTGACACCGTCGACTTTAGCACTGATTCTCGCCTCGCCGTGCTTTATTGCGGTGATACGTCCGACCTCATCGATCACAGCTACACTCGGCCTTGCGGACTTCCAGGTCACCTGACGACCGGATGTCACCATGGCAGAAAGCTTTGCCGTCTGACCTCTGTACATCTTCAGTGCTTCTACGGAAAGCTTGACGTATGGCTTGAGTACACTAAGAGTGCAGGTTTCCTTTACACCGTCTGCAGTGGCAGTGATGATGGTGGATCCCGGCTTGATCGCTTTGATGAGTCCGTCGTCACTTATGATAGCGACGCTTTGCTTGGAAGACTTCCATGTGACCGGTGAACCCGATGAAGTAGTAGCCTTCATCTGATAGGTAGCATCGGCCTCCAGAGAAACCCGCTTGGTATTCAGGCTGATAGTGGTCTTTTCAACTACGATAGTACATTTTGCCTCAGCGCCCTTTGTCTTGGCGGTGATCTGACATGTGCCTTCCTTTTTTGCCGTCACCACGCCATACATATCGACACTTGCAACCTTTGAATTGGAACTTTTCCATGAAACATCGATACCGCCTGTCGAGGCAGCGATGATGATTTTAGATTGACCGATCTTCATGGTCTCCTTATAGGTAGAAAGGATGATGATCTCAAATCCTTTTGCTGATACTGCGATAGTTACCGGACCATCACCGTTTGGGGGAGGTGCGGTTGCTTCCGTTGCGGAGATCGCATTTAAGGGCGCAAAAAGAACACTGCCTGTAAGCATTAAAAATAAACCCAAAATGGAAATCACTTTTCGACATAACCTGTGCCTATTTACTTGTCTTCGATTGGCGGAAAAATCATCCGCACATAAAGAAATGTTCATCAGAAACCCCTCCTTTGCACAGGAGCAGGAGTGGTTGGAACTTAACTATACCACAACATATCGTGGAATGCAAGAGATATTTTTAAAAAATGTTTCGAAAAAAAGTATTGACAACTCTTTATTCATCAGTTAGAATCTTTGATAATTGAATACGGGGAAACAGTTTTACTGTTTAGTAGCTGGGGGAGCCGCATGGCTGAGAGATCATCAGATCGACCCTTGGAACTTGAACCGGTTAATACCGGCGTAAGGAAGCATCCGATACTGACGCTTAGCTTCGGGTGTTTACGCCCGGGGCTTTTTATTTCGCACACAAAGGAGGAAGTAAAAATGAATGCAAGCGTAGCAATTCAGGTACTGCCAAACACAACAGATGATGAAGAAGTGATCCGCATCGTCGACGAGGTTATCGCCTATATCAAAAGCTTTGGCCTGTCAACATATGTCGGTCCTTTTGAGACTACGATCGAAGGGGACTACGATCAGTTGATGGATATCGTAAAGGGATGTCAGAAGGTTGCGATAGATGCAGGCGGTATCGATGCCGTATCTACATATGTAAAGATTGTATATAAGCCGGAAGGAGATGTGCTTACCATTGAAAAGAAGGTCTCAAAGCACCACTGATAAATCGTCTGTATCGGATATCATAATCCCGGTAGCGACTATACTCGCTATACTTATCCTGTGGCAGGTAGCTCATATGGCAGGGTGGCTTCCGAAGTATATGCTTCCGTCGCCGACTGATGTAGTGAAGGCATTTATAAATGATTTCCCGCTTCTGATGAGTCATGCGGGAACTACGTTATATGAGGCGTTTGCAGGTTTGGGTATAGCCATAGTGCTGGCTCTTTTACTGTCGGCTCTTATGGACAGATTTGACGGATTATATAAAGCATTAAATCCGATACTTGTTTTGACGCAGACCATACCGACTGTCGCCATAGCTCCGCTTTTGGTGCTGTGGATGGGATATGAGACGGCGCCGAAGATAACACTTGTTGTTATCGCGGGATTTTTCCCTTTGGTCGTAAATCTTATAAGCGGATATAGGGCAGCGGATCCGGATGCTATACGCATGATGAGAGCTATGGGTGCAGGACCGTGGCAGATTTATTTCCATGTAAAGCTTCCGGGAAGTATGAGCCATTTTTTCTCCGGACTTTATATCGCGACATCCTATGCGATAGTAGGCGCGGTGATATCGGAGTGGCTCGGAGGATTTTCAGGACTCGGGGTGTACATGACGAGAGTGAAAAAAAGCTTCTCGTATGACAAAATGTTTGCTGTTATTTTTTTGATATCGATCATAAGCCTGATACTTTTAAAGGTCTTAAAAATACTCAGAAACAAGCTTGTTTCCTGGGAGAGAAGCGAACAGCATATATAAAATAATAAGATAATATATTATGTATGTCTATGCGAATAAAACCGCATATGAGATAAAGGAGGAAGACAAAAATGAAAAAAGCATTAGCAGTACTTTTGGTGGCAGTTATGTCGATGTCACTCGCAGGATGCGGGGATCAGACTCAGCCTACAAAAGAGCAGACAGCAGAGCAGACTACGGCAGAAACAAAGGATGAATCTGCTAAAGAAGAAAAAACAGAGGATGCCGCGCCGAAAGAAAAGACAGATATCACATTTGTACTTGACTGGACGCCGAACACCAACCACACAGGCTTATATGTAGCCAAGGAGAAGGGTTACTTCGATGAAGCCGGTATCAATATTAACATTGTTCAGCCGCCCGATGGCGGAGCGACTCAGATGGTAGCTTCAGGTGATGCCCAGTTTGGAATCGAGTTCCAGGACACTATGGCACCGGCTCTTTCACAGAAGGATCCGCTTCCGATCACCGCAATAGCAGCAGTGCTTCAGCACAACACATCGGGACTTGTTTCACTGAAGGAAAAGGGCATCGACAGCTTCGGAAAGATGGCTGATCACTCATATGCAACATGGGATTCTCCGACCGAGCAGGCGATACTTAAAACACTTTGCGAAAAGGACGGCGGAGACTGGAGTAAGGNNNTGAGGATATCGTTGCCGGACTCAACTCCGATATCGACAGCGTTTGGGTATACGCAGGATGGGATAAAGTAAAACTTGAGATGGAAGGGATAGATCACAACTTCCTTCTGTTCAAGGATTTCGATCCGGTGTTTGATTATTATTCACCGGTTATTATCGGAAACAATGATTTTATCAACGGTAATAAAGACGTTACTAAAGCACTTGTAAATGCTATAAAAAAAGGCTATGAAGATGCGGCTAAAAACCCTGATGAAGCGGCAGAGATTCTTTTGAAGGCAGCGCCGGAGCTTGACAAGGAGCTTGTAAAAAAGAGCCAGGCTTACTTAAGCACTCAGTATATCGCTGATGCAAAAAGTTGGGGCGAGATCGATCCCGCGCGTTGGAACGCATTTTATAAGTGGTTAAACGACAACAAGCTTGTTGAAAATGAGCTTCCTGAAAATGCAGGATTATCAACTGAGTTTTTGTCATAATAATATAATATGGAGATTAGTGATGGCAGACGAGAACTGGATGTTCTCGTCGCCACTCCGTCGCTACGCTCCGGAATGGAGATTAATATGCAGCAGCTCGAGATTAATAATATCGGAAAAAGCTTTGACGGCAGACAGGTATTGTCTGACGTCAGCTTGGCTCTGCATCCGGGAGAGATAGTATCTCTTTTAGGAGTTAGCGGGGGTGGGAAATCCACTCTGTTTAATATAGTGGCAGGACTTTTAGCTCCGGATGAAGGGGATGTTCTTTTAGACGGAGAGAGCATCGTAGGTAAGCCCGGAAGAATCAGTTATATGCTGCAAAAGGATCTTCTGCTTCCGCATAAAACTCTGATTGACAACATCGCACTTCCGCTCATCATTCGCGGCATGAAAAGAAAACAGGCGAGAGCTGAAGTAAAAAAGCATCTGGATCAGTTTGGCTTGGAAGGATTTGAAAAGCAGCATCCGCACGAGCTGTCAGGCGGAATGAGGCAGCGGGCAGCACTTCTTAGAACCTATCTTTTTTCCGGAGAGGTGACTCTTTTGGATGAACCGTTTTCCGCTCTTGATACGATCACGCGAAGCTCGATGCACGAGTGGTATCTGTCAGTAATGGAAGAGTTGAAACTACCTACACTTTTTATTACGCACGATGTAGATGAAGCATTACTTTTGTCCGATCGAGTTGCAATACTTGCAAGTGAAAATACTGATAATACAGACGCAGATAGCCCGGATTCAAGCGATAACCCGGCGACTATCACGGAAATAATAACGATAGAAGGACGAGAAAAAAAATCAAAAGAATTCCTTCTTACAAAAGAGTTTCTGGACTATAAAAAAAGGATAGTAGAATTGATCACTCCTGTTTCTCGAAAAGAGTAACCAGATCATCGCAGTGTATGATAGTGTTTCCTTTCGGAACGATGGACTGACCGTCACGAATGATACAAACGAGTATTGAATCATCTTTTAGTTCCAGCTCACGGACTCTCTTTCCGACCCACGGATGCTCCTCGTCAAGAGTTATCACGGAAAGCTTCATGTCGGTTCCTGCGATCTCACCTGTCAGGGACTTTATTCTTGTATATCTCTCTACAAATCCCGCTGAAATGATACCCGTAGGGATAGCTACCATCCCGACGCCTAAAAATGCAGTAATGATAGTGAATATCCTTCCGGCGATGGTTATCGGATATATGTCGCCGTACCCCACGGTAAGAAGGGTTGATACTGACCACCACATTCCGGAAAATGCATTTGAAAAAGCCTCCGGCTGCGCTTCGTGCTCAAGTGAGTATATCGCCACAGATGAAGCGAGCATCAAAATAAAGATCAGGATCACGGAAGAGAGTATCTGTTCTTTTTTATCACGAAGGACATCCAAAACCACGTTGAAGGAGTCGTACTGCGCATTAATCCTGAAAAGATGGAACACCCTGAACACTCTCAGTATACGGAATGCGACGATGCCTGCCGGCAGCATCAGCAGGAAGTACGGAAGTAAGGCTAAAAGATCGATAAGCCCTTCGAGTGAAAAAATGAAATAAAACCTCGATTCGATGGGGCCTCGCTTCGGATAAAGATAGTCCGCAGTCACAATCCTAAGTACATACTCGACTATAAAAATGACGACGGTGACGGCTTCAACTATATTCAGATAAACCTGAATGTTTCTCGAAAAATCAAAGGTGTTTATGACAAGTATGGCCAGATTCAAAAGGATAGTGGTCACGATCACGTAATCACACGCACGACTTGGAGTATCCTCCTTGTTTCCAAGTTGTATTATCTCAAAAAGTTGAAAAGAGGGCATTTTTGGTGTATAATAACAGAGTATGTGGTTTGATCGCATATGCCAAAGAAGTAAAATACAGGAGGATTTCCGTTTATGTGTGGAATAGTAGGATATATTGGCGGTAAAAAGGCGGCGCCGATACTTCTCGACGGACTTGCAAAGCTGGAGTACAGGGGATATGACTCGGCCGGAATCGCGGTTCGTGACGGCGAGAGCAAGCCGACCATCATAAAGGCACAGGGAAAGCTTGCAGTGCTTTCGGAAAAGACCAATGACGGTGACTCCGTAAAAGGTCAGTGCGGTATAGGTCATACCAGATGGGCGACACACGGTGAGCCGTCAAAGATAAATGCACACCCGCATCATACAGACGATGACAATGTAGTCGGTGTACATAACGGTATCATCGAAAACTACAAAGAGCTTCAGGAAAAGCTTCTCCGTCATGGTTATAAGTTTTACTCTGAGACCGATACCGAGGTCGTGATAAAGCTGATCGATTATTACTATAAAAAATACAAGATGGGACCGATCGATGCCCTCGCTAAAACGATGGTACGTGTCAGAGGTTCATATGCACTTGTAGTGATGTTTGCGGAATACCCGGGTGAGATATACGTCGCAAGAAAGGACAGCCCGATGATCCTCGGACTCGGTGAGGGCGAGAACTTCATCGCTTCTGATGTTCCGGCGATCCTTAAGTACACGAGAAAGGTTCAGTACATCGGAAACCTTGAGATGGGCCGTGTCACAAAGGACGGCGTGACATTTTTCGATCTGAACGGTGATGAGGTCGAGAAAAAAGTCGAGGAGATCGAGTGGGATACTGAGGCTGCCGAGAAAGGTGGCTACGAGCACTTCATGATGAAGGAGATCCATGAGCAGCCGAAGGTTGTTGAGGATACGATCCGTTCGTTTATCAGCGGAGAAGAAGGTCAGTACAAGGTGAATCTTGCAGAGAGCGGTATCACGGATGACCTTATTAAAAAATGCTCTGCTATCCATATCGTAGCCTGCGGTTCGGCTTATCATGTGGGCGTGACCGCACAGTACGTGTTTGAGGACATCGCGAGGATCCCGGTGAGGGTTGAGCTCGCTTCCGAGTTCAGATACAGAAATCCGATCCTTGATAAGGATGCGCTCGTGATCATCATAAGCCAGTCGGGTGAGACTGCGGATTCTCTTGCAGCACTCAGAGAGGCAAAAGACAAAGGCATAACGACACTTGCTATAGTGAATGTCGTAGGTTCGTCCATAGCCAGAGAGGCAGATCATGTTTGCTACACGCTGGCGGGACCGGAGATTGCAGTGGCTACGACAAAGGCGTACTCCACGCAGTTGATAGTAAATTATCTGCTTGCGATACAGTTTGGACGTGTACGCGGTAATATCGATGATGCGGCGGTAAATGATTATATCACCGATATGCTCACCATACCGGCAAAGATTGAAAAGGTCATAGAGGACAAGGAACGTCTTCAGTGGTTTGCAGCTAAGTTTGCCAACGCAAAAGATGTATTTTTCATAGGAAGAGGCATTGACTACGCGATATGCCTTGAGGGATCTCTGAAGATGAAGGAGATATCGTATGTTCACTCCGAGGCGTACGCGGCGGGAGAGCTTAAGCACGGAACTATAAGCCTTATCGAGGATGGTGTGCTCGTGATCGGTGTGGCTACCCAGTCGACTCTTTATGAGAAGCTGATATCAAATATGGTAGAGGTACAAAGTCGAGGAGCATATCTGATGGGACTTACGACCTACGGATCCTACGACCTTGAGGATACGGCGAACTTCACTGTATATGTGCCGAAGACAGATGAGCATTTCACGACAAGCGTTGCTATAGTTGCACTGCAGCTGCTTGGATATTACCTGGCTGTGGCAAGGGGACTTGATGTAGATAAGCCGAGAAACCTCGCAAAGAGCGTTACTGTCGAATAAAACATTGACGAAAACAGCAAAATATGATATATTAGGTGTCAACAATTGTCGCGCTGGACACATGGAGTGTCAGAATATTTTTTTGGAGGAATAAAAAATGATGAAATTAGTTTTGGTAAGACATGGCGAGAGTGAGTGGAACAAGCTCAACCTTTTCACCGGATGGAAGGATGTGGATCTTTCCGAGAAGGGACACGAGGAGGCTAAGCAGGCAGGTATAACCCTTAAAAATGAGGGCTACGACTTTGATGTATGCTATACCTCTTATCTGAAGAGAGCTATCCACACACTGAATCATATTCTTGATGAGATGGACAGAGCATGGCTGCCTGTTCACAAGACATGGAAGCTCAACGAGCGTCACTACGGTGCGCTTCAGGGTATGAACAAGTCAGAGACAGCTGAGAAGTACGGTGAGGATCAGGTAAAGATCTGGCGTCGTTCCTTCGATGTAAAGCCGCCGGCACTTGAGCCTGACGATGAGAGAGCACCGAAGAACCAGGATATGTTCCGCGACGTAGATCCGTCAGTTCTTCCGCTCAACGAGTCACTCGAGACAACCATCGAGCGTGCAGTTCCTTTCTTCGAGGAAGTTATCAAAAAGGATATGGAGGCAGGCAAGCGTGTCATCATCGCTGCTCACGGAAACTCACTCCGTGCACTCGTTAAGTACTTCGACAACATGACACCGGAGCAGATCCTTGAGGTAAATATCCCGACAGGAGTACCGCTTGTATATGAGTTCGATGACAACTTCAATGTTATCAAGAGCTACTACCTTGGCGACCAGGAGGCACTCAAAGCAAAGATGGACGCAGTAGCAAACCAGGGTAAGAAATAATACATTTCAATAGAAACGTTTACAACCCTTGAGGGATCGTGAAAAGCACGATCCCTCAAGTTTTTTTATGATCGTTAAAAGAAATTCTGCAAATATCAAAATGAGTTATGGTTACAAACGGCCTTGCAAATGCAAGGTCGTTTGCTTTTCGTGACAGTTTTTTGCCTTTTAGTTGAAAAGCCTTGCAACTGCAGGGATTTTTGTGTATAATGAAGGCACAAAAGATAAAATGGAAGTCAGGATGTGCAATTCGACGCGTTAAAGGAGAAATAGATGTCGACGGAGAAACACGTAGAGAATAATATCAGTAAAATTGATATTACGGAAGAGATTATTCTTGGTCTGAAATCGCTTCGTTTTCAAACAATAGCTGATAAGGAGATTGTAGAGTTTATTCACTATCATTGTCAGAGACTATTAGAGATTGCAATGGAGAAGAATGACTCGAAAGAAGTGGCGCGCGCAGTTAATCTGGATACATTTGAGGTGCTAAACCCAGTATTTGGAAATGAGAGAAGCGTTGATATTGAAGCTCTTGTTGATCAGATGAGAGGAACAGATTATGCCTTTCTTGTAATGCACAATCATATTATTGGATCACATTTCTCGAGACGGGACATAAAGACTTTTATTGATGCGGACAATATTTCAATTCTCATCGTTCTTGGAAATGACGGCTCAATTTTTATTATTGAAAAGACGAGACAGATTTCTTTGAACGAGATACTTTCAGCAAGAAAGACGCTTGTGGACTGGAAGAACCAAACGATAGATTTTGAAACGGTTATAGCTCAGCTCAAAGAGTTTGGAATTGTATATAGCGAAATGTAAGGGGGAATTGCCATGGTAGCCTTAGTTGAAAAACCAAAGCCGAGAAATTCGTATAAATCTCCGTTGAATATAACAGACGAGCACAGAAGATTCACGGAGCGTAGGGAGCGTCGTGCAAAAGATTTGGGGATTGCATTGTATGTACTTGGTGATGATTCAGGTGAAGAAGATGAACTCAGGCGTTTAGAGGAGTACATTATGGAAAACTTTATTGATCTCGATTTAGATGTTCCGGATGATGTAAAAGAGAAGTATTTGGATTTGAAAAGAAAGAAGAATCCGAG
>ONKC01000130.1 GCA_900318295.1 uncultured Eubacteriales bacterium | reverse complement strand
TTTCTTTTGGGATTATCGATGTGCAGACAGTGGCAGATGCTACGGATGAAGAGGTCGCAAAGCTTGCCAAGGATTTTTATAACGATACATATCTGATGGATCAGAACGCCTGCTCAAGCACGCATCTGATCGCATGGGCCGCCAAAAGATATGTTGATGAATCGATAAAAAATAGGATCGCTGAAAGCGGCCTTGCAGATATCCCGAAGTCTGCCGAAGATGCGAAAGCTATGATGGAAGGCGGGCTGAAATCTGCCCAGGAGCGGTTCTGGAAGGCTGTGGCAAAAGAGGCGTCTGACAGATATGAGCTGGCAGATATCAAGGTTAGTGAGAAGTTTGCCGATTTGTGTGAGAAAGCTGCCAAATGCAGTACTGCTGATGATGGTGAATCCGGAGATGCGCTTATAAGCAGTGTAAAGTGTTATGAGGATAATCTGCTTTATGTGTGTGATGTGGATGAACTCACCAGTCAAACGATCGAAGATTGCAGGGGTAAGTACGGGTTATTCTTTCAGTATTCGTTTATCGATATAGATGACCTGAGGCCGGTGATGAATGACAGTAAAGTGCAGACTGTCGCGGTGTACGGTGTGGAGACATCCAAAGTTGTCGATCTGATTGTGGGAGAAGGTTTATATGGCGTTGACAGGGTTGTGCCTTTTGGGAAGACTCTGGATATCGATGTCGTGTGGGACGGATATGACCTGGTGGCCGAGATGAGCAGGATCGTCGCAGGGTAATCTCAATATATGATAAAAATGATTATAAATGGAATACCGCATGGGTTTGTGAGATTTTAGAAAGTGTGTGGGGACAGGTGGATCAGATGACCAAAAGTATCGAAGATTTTTATGAGCTTGAACCATATAGTTTGGAGGCGTCCGAGAAGAGGGCGCTTCTTTTGGAGCGGTTAAACGGGCTTACTAAACTGCACTATCTGAGGTGTGAGACATACAGCGGTATTCTTGATATGATATATGATTCGAGAGAAGGCTATGGGGTAAAGAAGATCAGAACCTCGGCAGATTCTGAGGAGGAAAAAGCTGATGATTTTACATCGTTGTGTGCGAAAAAACTCGAGGACGTGCCGTTTTTACCGGTGGCGCTTTTTAAAAGACTTGAGCTAAAGTCTGTTCCGGATGAGGAGGTTTTTAAAACGATGACTTCATCTGGAACGACGGGGCAGCAGGTGTCGAAGATTTTTCTTGACAGAGAGACCGTGAAGTCTCAACAGAAGGTTCTCGTCGAGATCGTGAAGAGCTTTACGGGTTCATCGAGGATGCCGATGATCATTCTTGACTGTCCGTCGGTGGTTAAGGATAGGGCGATGTTTTCTGCGAGAGGAGCCGGGATTCTCGGATTCTCGATGTTTGGATCAAAGAAGATTTATGCTTTTGATGATGAGATGAAGCTCGATGTTGAGGGGATCAGGGCATTTTTATCCGAGCATGAGGGTGAGACAGTGTTTATGTTTGGTTTCACTTTTATGATATGGGAGTATTTTTACAAGGAGTTGAAGAGGCTGAGTGATGCCGGAGAAGTCGGAAGTACCGTGGATTCGGGAGTGGATAATGCAGACGATACCGGCAGTGAGAAGAATATTATTAATCTGGAAAACGCCATACTGATCCACGGTGGCGGGTGGAAGAAGCTGATCAATGAGGCCGTCAGTAAGGACGAGTTTAAGCAGTCTCTGCACGATGTGTGCGGGATCAAGACTGAGAATGTACACGATTATTATGGAATGGTCGAGCAGACCGGATGTGTGTATATGGAGTGTGAGTGTGGACATCTGCATGCGAGTATCTATTCGGATGTGATCACGAGACGGATGAAGGATTTTTCTGTATGTGATTACGGCGAGGAGGGTGTGATAGAGGTTTTATCTGCGCTTCCGGAGTCATATCCGGGGCATGCGATCCTGACAGAGGATGTCGGAGTGGTGCTCGGCGAGGATGACTGTCCGTGCGGTCGGAAGGGGAAGTATTTTGAGATTCACGGCCGGATGGCGAAGGCCGAGGTGCGTGGGTGCAGTGATACGTTTGAGGCGAGATAGACATGTGGGTTTGTGTCATGGGCATATGGGGGTAAATGTCAATAAAATGAAAGTAATGATAAATCTTGATATTCATAGTGGAAGGAATTCGTGGTGATATTATTGTAGCCAGCCGTGGGTATGGAAAAGTCGGTGATGTGACATTGGCCGACGTAATGGAAGTTACGGATGCGATTCAGGGGATTTTTGATTATGTTTTTTAAGAGGAGAGTTTAATCTGAGTTATGGATGATGGGTTAAAATGGGAGCTCGTAAAGCGCGAGCATATAGTAAACGATGCGTGGATCGATTTCAGGAGGTCGGCATACAGGATGCCGGACGGGTCGATCGCGGAGCCTTTTTACAGTTATTCGAGAAGAGATTATGTCGTGATCGTCGCGCAGGATGAGGATGGGAAGTATCTGTGCGTAAGGCAGTTTCGCCAGGGAATCTGCGAGGTGACGAACGAGTTTCCGGCGGGCGGCATCGAGATTCAGGGAGAAAAAGAATACGCATCCGATGATGCCGAGAGAGCGAGTGCAGAGGACGCGCTTGAGGCCGCAAAGAGAGAACTTTTGGAGGAGACCGGGCATGAGGCGAAAGAGTGGAAGCATCTACTGACCATCCCGTCAAACGCTACCATCGCTGATAATTATGCGCATATTTTTATGGCTAAGGGGTGTATAAAGGTCGGCTCGCAGGATCTCGATGATACCGAGTTTTTAAATGTGTTAAAGGTGGATGCGGATCAGATCGATGAGTGGATCAAAGAAGGTCAGTTTCAGCAGATGGCACATGTGACGGCGTGGATGCTGGCAAAGGCAGAGAGTTAACATGAGTACGGATATGTCCGATATAAACAGTGTGGTTTTTGCCGAAAAGGTTGATAAAGATAAGCAGATATGGTTTAAATTGTATGCGCCGAGAGGTTAGATTCATCGAAAGATAACGAGGTGGATTAAGTGGCTCAGTTTGAACAGAGGAAAAAGGCGGTCGCGCTCGAGTATGAAGCGGGCGATACGGCGCCGAAGGTCATAGCGACAGGTCAGGGGAAGCTGGCGGAGCGCATCATCGAGGTTGCAAAGGATGCAAATGTCCCGGTGCACAAGGATGCGAAGCTGGCGGAGTCTCTTTCTATCCTTGACATCGGGGAGTACATCCCGCCCGAGCTTTATTCGATCGTGGCGGAGGTGCTTGTTTTTGTCGACAACATGGATCGCATCCAGAGCAAGATAAATAAGGGAAGATAGTAGTGTGAAGAATTAAGGCGAGAGCAAATGTCCGTTGATCCGACATGCGTGACGGAGGAGCGCATGCGGTTGCTCGAAATAGTGCACGTTATGGAGAATCAGCATGAGCATCAAAGAAATAGAAGATATTTTTAAAAATACACCGTTTGAGGAGTTGCCGTCAAAGCTTGAAGAATACGCTTCTGACGAGCGAGGCGGTGTGCAAAAACTGATCGAAAAATATCAGAAAAAATTAGATAAAAAACAAAAGGAAAAAGAGCGTCTGGAGAAGATGTTTTTTTTCGAAAACAAATACAGATCCGAGTGCCCTGTAATCTGCGGTATAGATGAGGTCGGAAGAGGACCATTTGCGGGACCTGTTGTGGCGGGTGCTGTGATACTGCCGGCGGATGTTTTAAATGACTGGATAGATATCGAGGGACTAAATGACTCCAAGCAGGTATCTGAAAAAAGGCGTGAAGAGCTGTATGAGGTGATCAAATCCAAGGCGGTCGCATGCGGGATCGGAGTTATCCCGCCGTCGCGTATTGACGAGGTGAACATCAGAAATGCGACGATGGAAGCGATGAAGCTCGCTGTCGAGGATCTAGGGGTGGTACCTGACCTGCTTTTGATCGATGCGATGACTTTGAAGGATCTGCCGATACGCCAGGTCGATATCATAAAGGGCGATGCGAGGAGTCTGTCCATCGCGGCGGCGTCGATCATGGCCAAGGTTACGAGAGAC
>ONKC01000131.1 GCA_900318295.1 uncultured Eubacteriales bacterium | reverse complement strand
AAAACTAAAAACTGTGGTATAGTATGATAGCAGTCAGTTCTTGACCGCATCATCGGGGAGATTCTACCCTGCTTATTCCTACAGTAAATTTACGCGGCCCAAGGTACATTCTGTTATTGCCTTTTTCAAGTGTTCGTGGTATAATATTACTATATTTGCAAAAGCAGGCTTTATGCCTGCATCATTTGCCTAGAGGAACAAGCGAGGAGACATTTTGGCCAGACGTAAAAGGATTGCGATGCTTATAGGGCAGGCGGACGAAGAATACCAGCGCCGCTTTATAGAAGGATTTCTGACACAGACGCGACGGGAGAACTACGACGTATGTGTTTTTTCCATGTACAGAAAATACCAGTCCACCGCCGATCGTGAGATGGGCGAATCAAATATCTATTCTCTTTTAAACTATGATCTGTTCGAAGCGATCGTTATGCTCAAAGATACCATTCAGTCCACAGGCGTTGCCGAAAGACTCGAGGAAGACATCCACGAGTGCTTCCATAAGCCTGTGATAGTTATCGAGCAGACGAGTCCTTACTTTGATTCGGTATGTACTGACGGATACGCCCCGATAGTGGAGCTTGTATCCCATCTTATAGAGGATCATCACTACAACGACATAGCATTTTTAACAGGTAAAAAATGGCACCCGCACGCCAAGCAGCGTCTCGAAGCGTACAAGCAGGCTATGAGAGATCACGGTCTGGAGGTGCGCGAGGAGAGAATAATTTACGGTGATTTCTGGTACAGGAGCGGACAGCTTTGCGTGGACCAGATCCTGTCAGGTGATGCCGGGATCCCGGAGGCCATAGCCTGTGCAAACGATCAGATGGCTATCGGTGTGTGCGAGGCTTTGACCGAGCGCGGTTACAAAGTGCCGGAGGATGTGGCTGTAGTCGGCTTTGATTCCATTGAGGAGGGACGGACTAGTCCGGTGCCCCTTACATCCGCGGTCGTTCCGGCGAGACAGTGCGGTATCTACGCGGCAGAGTATCTGTTTGCCAAGATGAAAGGTTTAGAGCCGGGAGAGTTTAAAGGGAAGGCCGAAGTTGTGACCGGACCGAGCTGTGGTTGTCATGACGGTGTTCTTCAGCCATTTCCAAATGTTCGTGAAAAATGGGGAACAGACCTCTCCATGGACGGCTATTATTCCATAAACAACTTCATGGCGGATGACCTGATGAGCCAGGTCAACCTCATGGGATTTTTAAGCACGGTATATACCTATGCATATCAGATTAACGACGTGAAGGAGTTCCATCTTTGCCTCCAGGAGACGTGGGGAGAGCTCGATCACGAGGAAGCCATCCATTGTAAAAATGACGGCTACGACAAACATATGATCCATGCGGTTTGCTATCACGGCGACGGTTCGGACGGCTGTGTGGATATCACGGATAAGTTCGACACAAAGGATCTTTTACCGGGACTCGGGGATGATGAAGAGCCGGGGGCTTATTTTTTCACACCTGTATTCTATGAGGACGAGTGCTTCGGATACGCTGTGATACGTTATCGGACACAGATCAGATCCTATGACTTTATCTATCGCCAGTGGATCGAGCAGGTGGCGAGAAGCTTCGAGGCACTCAGACGTGCGGCAGCGATCCATATCTCCGATATGAAAAATAACGAGGCAAGGAAGTTCGCCAAAGTCCAGGCTATCGAGCAGCTGGTCGGCGAGGAGAAGGCCGACTGTGAGGCAGTCGAGAAGATACTCGATGAGAACCTGTTCACCTACTACTTCCAGCCTATAGTTAACGTGACCGACGGAGAGGTTTATGCATACGAAGCACTGATGAGATCCAGTACGGAGAGAAGAGTCTCGCCTCTGAGTATCATCAAATACAGCGCCATGCTCGGAAGGCTTGCTGATGTTGAGAAGGCGACATTTTTAAATGTACTCGGGATGATAGACGAGAATCCGGATGTCTTTAGAGGGAAGAAGGTGTTCATCAACAGCATTCCGGGTGTCAAGGTTGAGCAGCCTGTATACAACGAGATGGATGCGCTGCTTGGAAAGCTTCACGAAAATGTTGTTGTAGAGATGACCGAGGAGGCTGAGGTTGTCGATGAGGAGCTTGACAGGCTGAAGGAGTACTTCAAAAATAAAGGTATAGAGATAGCTATCGATGATTACGGTACAGGGTATTCGAACATAGCAAATCTTTTACGTTATATGCCTGATTACGTCAAGATTGACCGTTCACTTTTAAGTGATATACATGACAGACCGCAGAAGCAGTATTTTGTCAGGGAGATCATAAACTTCTGTCATGATAATGATATCAAGGCTTTGGCCGAGGGCGTGGAGACTACCGAAGAGCTTCGTATGGTGATACATCTGGGAGCGGATCTGATCCAGGGATACTACACATCCAAGCCTGCTCCGGAGATCATCACGCGAATCGGAGACAAGATCAGAGCTGAGATGAAGACCTATGTCAGTGAGCGAAAGGAAGGATTTACAAAACGTTCCTACAAGGCAGGACGTACCGTACGAGTTCCTCTGAACACGCTTACAAAGGAAGGATACTCAGATATCATAGTCGGAGAGGATAATCCGATCTGTCGTGATGTGACATTTACGGGTGCGCCGGGTATGCCTACCGATCTGAATATGAGGATAGCGCCGAACTATTCCGGTGTGCTGACCTTAGAAAATGTATATTTTTCAAACATAAAAGGAAGTCCCTGTATCGATCTGGGAGAAGGAGCGGATGTAACGCTGATCCTTCGAGGTGAAAACATACTCAGACGAGGAGGGATAAGAGTTCCCGAAGGGGCAAAGCTTACCATCGAAGGAAGCGGTGACCTGAAGATACTTATGGATTCAGAGGAGTTCTACGGAATAGGAAACGATTTAAAATCCGCACACGGACGTCTGCTGTTCCACCAGGACGGCGAGATAAATATCGAATCCACCGGAAAGAAAGGTATCTGTATAGGGTCGGGACTTGGCGGCAGGATATCTATCCAGCGCGGAAAGTATTCGCTTGAGGCGAATTCAAACAAATGTGTCGGCGTAGGAGCCTCCACGGGAGATGTTGATATCAGATTGAACGAGTGTGCGTTCTCATCCGAGTTTTCGCTTTCGTCGGGTGTATGTATCGGATCGATGAGCGGAAATGCAAACATAAAGATATATAAGAGTTCAGTTAAGACCCTGGTAGGAGGAACCTCGATAGTATGTATCGGAAGCATCGACGGTGAGTACGTCCGGATCGAGTCCGACAGCGCAGGTATCGTTGTCAATGCCAGAGGAGATAACTCAGCTTGCTTTGGTGCGCTGAATGGTGATACCGAACTGATCTTGTCCTACACCGGTGTCAGAGGCGAGGGCCACGGAAGAGATGCCATGGTTGTGGGAAGCGTAAGCGGTGAGACTGGAATCAGGATGGAAAACTCCGATATGCTTGTAAAGATAAAAACAGAGATACCAAAGGATATAGTCACCTGCATGGACAATCTCACTCTCGAGGAAGCAAGATGCCAGTACACGGTAAACGATGAAGAGGTTGAGATTAAGGAAGGTCATTAGTCTGAAAAAAACCACAAACTAACCATAAAAATGGGAACATGAGTGCAAGCACTCTGTTCCCATTTTATTGTTATGTCTTGGTTTCTACCTTAAGCAACTCCGGCGATAGTGTATGCCTGAGCCTGATTGGTCAGATAGTTCTGAGTTGCGTTAGCGGCCTGAGCTTCCTCGTTTTTCTTTGCGCTCAGTCCGTCGCGCCAATCCTCGAGCTTTTTGATCGTGGCATCCACGGTTTTTTTCGAGATGTCCGGAAGATCCTCGCCCCAAGCCTGAGTAGCCTGATTGAGTCCCTTCTTAACAGCAGCGATCATCTCGTCTGCCTTTGTCGGATCGTCTCCCGAGAGAGCCTTTGCCGTCTTTCTTTGCTTTCTCGATCGTCTCAGGATCTGCGGCCTCTGCGACCTTACGATAGGTCTCAGCAAGTGACCATCCCTCGGTCTGAGGCTTTCCGCCGAGAAGCTGAGTTACGAGATTCTGCATCTGCTGGGTGTGAGCATCGAGCTGCTCGTTCAGGCTTTTGATGAGTGCATCACGTGCAGCCTGCTTCTCGTCAACCTTGTTTTCCTCCGTCGTTTCCGTCTCTGCGGCCTTTGCAGCAGCTGCTGCTTCCTTAGCCTCGTCAGAGAACTCTACGGTAACGCCGGTGTCGGCAGCTGTATCAGCAGTCTTTGCAGTAACATCGCTTTTCTTGGTCGTAGCTGCCATATTCTGATACTGCGTATAAGCCGAAAGTCCGCCGCCAATTCCATTTACAGCCATAGGTTCCTTCCTTTCCGTACTTTCGTACTGTCCTGCCCCATACGTTTTCGGCCTCCGTGCCGATGATGCGTATCAGGCGCCAATTTACGTTCCAGCGAATCGAAGACACACAAAAAAGGGATATCCAACCGATTCGTCTAACATATATATCGGAGATTACTTTGGATACTTAACCCCTTTTTTGAAAAAATATGCAGTTTTTTTAAAAATATCAAGTCGGCTGCTCGCCGCGTTTGAATACCGGGAACTTCTTAACGGACTTGGCTATGTTCATCGAGTGATCACCGATTCGCTCGAGATCTACAAGTATTTCCGTGAAGTAGAGGCCCTCGGTCGCTCCGCATTTAGCCTTGTTGATACGCTTGATGTTTGAATTACGCATTTTTGCGACCATATCATCGATGTTTTCTTCCATATCGTTGATGATCTGATAGGTTTCGGCATCCGGTGCGTAAAAATATTCACACGCCAGATCGAATATCTCATATACGGCGTTGGAAAGCTGCTTGAGATCCTTTAGGGCCTTTCCGGTGAATTTTTCTTTGTTCTTCTTCATGGTCAAAGCATAACCGAGCATGTTTTCCGCATGGTCTCCGATACGCTCAAAGTCATTTACTATATGATAGAGGTGGCCGGCGTGATTTGCCTCGGTCGCTGACAGATTCAGTGTATTGGTCATCGTAAGTGCATTGGTGATTTCCTTATTTAGGAAGTCGAGGTTCGACTCATTTTTACGGAAGGCCTTTTCGGATAGGACATCCTTTTCGTAGAATACCTTCGTGGAGGCTTCTAAGTTTGTCCTGGCGAGATTCTGCATACGTCCGACCTCGGAATCGATCTGGCCGAGCAGCACCGTTCCGGTCTGGTAGCCGGATGTGTCGATGAACAGAAGAGTGTTGCCTTCTTCTTCGGTGTCGTTTCCGCGCACGATAAGATGTGAAAGCTTCACCAGATACTTCGAACACGGCAGGAGTATGAGTACTGTTACTACATTAAATATAGTGTTGGCGTTTGCTATCTGTCTTGATGGGTTGTCCGGTGAGGTCGCAACCATCCATTCGAGTATCTGCGGGAAGACATTTGTGAGTACCATAAACAGTATCATACCGATGGACTCGAACAGAGCCACGATCAGAGCGACTCTCTTGGCATCCTTACGTCCGCCGATGGAAGCGAGTGCCGGAGCTACGCTTGCTCCGATGTTCATACCGAGCATGATATAGAAGGCCTGATCAAATCCGATGATCGAGTTTAGTACCATCATCTGAAGTACACCGACTGAAGCGGATGCGCTCTGGATGATAACCGTAAAGATGAATCCGACGCACATCGCGAGGACCGGATTTGATACGCCTACAAGGATATCCTGGAACCAGGATTCGTTTGCTAAAGGCTTCATGGCGGAGCTCATCATACCGAGACCGATGAAAAGCACACCGAGACTGGTGATGATGTTGCCGACATTTTTCCAGGTTGGCTTTTTAACTACCATGATCAAAGCCACGCCTACGAAGGCGATAACCGGAGCAATCTCGGATATGTTAAAGGCGATGAGCTGACCGGTGATGGTAGTACCGATCTTTGCGCCCATCAGTACGCCGACGCTTCGCTCGAGCTTCATCATGCCGGCGCCGACAAAGCCGACTACCATTACGCACATTGCGTTCGAGCTCTGGATCAGGGCCGTCAGACCTGCACCTACGCACATGGCTATGAACTGATTTT
>ONKC01000156.1 GCA_900318295.1 uncultured Eubacteriales bacterium | reverse complement strand
AAAATGACGCGATAAGGCGTGAGACTGTACATAGTGTGTGTGCAGTGCATGCTTGCATGCAGATGCACACACAGATGTACAGGTGAACCCAACGTGACACGAGGATTCCGAAGGAATCCGAGTCGGCACGGTGGGGCTCACGCCGATTTATATAGGAGGAATAATAATGGCTGAGGAAAACATCAACCAGTTACAGCAGGTCATGCGTGACAAACTTGCTAACCTGCAGGCGGAGGGACGCGATCCGTTTCAGATCACAAAGTGTGACGTGACGCATCACTCCACGGATATACTTGAAAACTACGACGAGCTTGAAGGCAAAACCGTCACTGTCGCAGGTCGTATGATGACAAAGCGTGTGATGGGTAAGGCTTCTTTTTGTAAGCTTCGTGATCTGAAGGGTGATATCCAGTCCTACGTGGCTCGCGACAATGTAGGCGAGGAGGACTATAAGGTATTTAAGAAAGCCGATATCGGTGATATCTACGCGATCACCGGTGAGGTGTTTAAGACTAAAACAGGTGAGATTAGCGTACATGCGGCAAAGATCGTCCTTCTCACAAAGACGATCCAGGTGATGCCGGAGAAGTTCCACGGACTCACCGATACAGATATGAGATATCGTCAGAGATACTTAGATCTCATCATGAACGATGAGGTGAAGGATACCTTTATCAAGAGATCGCAGATCCTGCATGAGATCCGTACGTTTTTGGACGGACAGGGATTCATGGAGGTCGAGACTCCCATGATCGTCGAGAATGCAGGTGGTGCTGCGGCTCGTCCGTTTACCACACATTATAACGCACTTAACGAGGACAGGAATCTGCGTATTTCTCTGGAACTGTATCTGAAGAGACTTATCGTGGGCGGCCTCGAGAAGGTGTATGAGATCGGACGCGTGTTCAGAAACGAGGGTACAGATGGTCGTCACAATCCTGAGTTTACTTTGATGGAGTTGTATCAGGCGTTTACAGACTATCACGGGATGATGGATCTGACCGAGAATATGTTTCGTTATGTGGCCGAGAAGGTATGCGGCAAGACGCTGATCCCGTATCAGGATGTCGAGATCGATCTCGGAAAGCCATTTGAGCGTATCACTATGATCGATGCGATCAAAAAATATGCAAATATAGACTTCAATGAGATCAAAGACGATGTTGCTGCAAAGGCGCTTGCTAAGGGGCATCACATCGAGTTTGAGGAGCGTCACAAGAGAGGTGATATCATCAGTATGTTCTTCGAGGAGTATGTCGAGGAGCATCTGATCCAGCCGACATTTGTCATGGATCATCCGATCGAGATATCGCCGCTTACCAAGAAAAAGCCTGATGATCCGTCGCTCGTTGAACGTTTCGAGCTTTTCATCTACGGCAGAGAGATGTGCAACGCTTACTCAGAGCTGAATGATCCTATCGATCAGCGCGAGCGTTTTGCCGCTCAGGAGGAAGCATTCGCCGCCGGCGACGAGGAGGCTAACCACACCGATCAGGACTTCTTAAATGCGCTTGATATCGGTATGCCGCCGACAGGTGGTATCGGATACGGTATCGATCGCCTGGTAATGTTGCTTACGAATCAGCCGGCGATCAGGGATGTAATACTGTTCCCGACACTTAAGTCGATGGATAAATAAAATGGGAAGCAGTATTTTTATAAGGTACAGTATATTGCCAAAGAAGGAAAAAAGACATACAAGAGTAAAACATCTATGGCAGATGGATATACCATTCAGGAAATTCATCATAAGAAGCCGCTGAGTGAAGGTGGCACTCACGATCGGAGCAATCTGATCGCGCTGTGCAAGTCGTGTCACTCGCGGATCTATGCATTATTTAATAATGTTACGGGGAAGCTGTAAAAAAAATACAGAAATACTTGATTTTTTCTGCGGAATAGTATATACTAAAGAAAAAACGACGCAGGGAGTGATTATCATGCTAAAGAAATTCAGCGTAGAAAATTTCAAAGGTTTTAAGGATAAGATCACTTTGGATATAGGGTCGCCTAGTAATTATGGGTTCCATCCGGAGATTATCGAAGGAAACTGTATAACCAAGGGAATCATATACGGTATCAATGGATGCGGAAAGTCAAACCTCGGACTTGCTATCTTTGATGTGATCACACATTTGACTGAGAAACAAAAGCTCTTACAAAGCTATGATTTCTATCTCAATATGAGCGGGAGGAAGTCATTTGCCGAGTTTGAGTACACGTTTATTTTTGACGGACATGAGCTGGTTTATAAGTACTCCAAGACCGATGTTGATGCATTGAAGCAAGAAAGCCTGTCCATCGATGGTAAAGAGGTTATTTATTATGATTTTCTCGCCCAAGATGGATTTACCTTGTTGGAAGGTTCTGATACCTTAAACTCATCGATCAAAAACGAAAGTCCGATATCGCGTGTGAAATATGTAAGCGGTAATTCAATCCTTACAGATAATGAACAGAACAGAGTGTTCAAAAAGTTCATAGATTTTGTGGATCGGATGCTCCTGTTTTATTCACTGGATAACAGAGGGTATGAGGGCTTCATGAACGGAGCGGAAGGGATTGCTGAGGGGATTTGTAATGCAGAAAAGGTAAAGGACTTCCAGCAGTTCCTGAAGGAGAATGATATAGAATACGATCTGTATGAGCGTGAGGTGGATGGAAGAAAGGCAATCTATTGTCGCTTTGATAATAAGGATGCTGATTTCTTTAAGATTGCATCTACCGGAACCAGATCGCTTGCTCTGTTCTACTACTGGTATATCCGCATGAAGAAGGCATCGTTCGTATTTATTGATGAGTTTGATGCGTTCTATCACTTTGAACTGTCAGAGAGCGTACAGAAAAAGGTTAATGAGATACAGAATGTGCAGATATTTACGACCACGCATAACACGGATCTTATGAGCAATGATCTTCTCAGACCGGACTGTTACTTCTTATTGAAGGATAACAGTATCAAAGCAATCTCCGAACTGACGGAGAAAGAACTGAGACAGGCTCATAATCTTCAGAAAATGTATAAGGCAGGTGCGTTCAATGGCTGACAGAGACTATAAAGCTTTTATAGTCGAAGGAGAGGCCAGGGAACCTCAGATCATTGATAATATCTCGAAGGTGTTCTTTTCTCACGGTAACTTTAAGATAATAACGCTTCCGGCAGGGGAGAACATCTATATGCTATGGAAAAAGCTGAAAGCGGATGATTTTGATACGGATATCATTGAGGTTTTAAGGGAAAGCAACGATGATATCAGTAAACAGTTGGATGGGCTGTCGAGAGATGATTTTTCAGAGGTATACCTTTTCTTCGATTATGATATGCATCAAACCAATCTGGGCAAAGAAGATGATGTGGATGCAGTTAAACAGATGCTTGAAAGTTTCGATAATGAGACTGTGAACGGGAAGCTGTATATAAGTTATCCGATGGTGGAGGCACTCAGGGATTATAAGTCCGGTATTTGCGGAGACAGAGTAGCCTGTTTTGTAGCAATTACTGACATGAAGGAATACAAAAATGCTTCTGCTGTCCGCGCGGTTAATCCGCAGTTTAAGGAGTATGATTACGAGATTTGGAAAGATATCATAGATGTATTCGCTATGAGAGTGTCATGTCTCTTTGGATCAGCTGACACGCTGGAGTATGTGAATTATTCCAAAAAGGTCAGTCCGTATGATGTATATGTGCGTGAAGAGAATGAGACACAGGGGAAAGGCGTTTTTGTACTGAGTGCATTCCCGGAGTTCCTTGTGGATTATTTTGGACAAAAGATTTGGAGAAACAGCGTGAGACACAAGAAAAATAAGCGGGAACAACAGTGTTTATA
>ONKC01000141.1 GCA_900318295.1 uncultured Eubacteriales bacterium | reverse complement strand
ACTCCTATTTCATATAAGGCTTTTACATCAGATGCATTCTTTACACCGCTTTCGGATACAAAAACCACTTCCTCCGGGACCATCTCGCGAAGTCTTCCCGCGTTTGACGTATCTACGGTGAAGTCTTTTAAGTTGCGGTTGTTCACACCGATGATACGCGCCCCGATATCAAGCGCAGTCTCTATCTCTTTTTCATCGTGAGCTTCGACCAATGCCGAAAGTCCCAACTCATCTGCGAGCTCATGATAGGCTTTAATCTGCTCCTTTTCAAGGATCGATACGATGAGAAGCACTGCTTTTGCGCCGAGACACTTTGCTTCGTATATCATGTACTCATCGACCGTAAAGTCTTTTCTGAGACACGGAGTTTTAACTGCTTTTGCGATCTCGTTTAAGTAAGCATCACTTCCCAAAAACCACTTTGGCTCGGTTAGTACCGATATCGCATCCGCTCCCGCTTTTTCATAATCTTTTGCAATCTGCAGATACGGGAAGTCCTCAGCTATAACTCCTTTCGACGGAGATGCCTTTTTACACTCACATATAAAAGATATCCCGTCCTTTTTCAAAGCTTTTTCAAACACAAACGCATCTTCTATTCCAAGCTTTTCAGCCCGGTCTCTGATGGAAATAAGCGGAGTGTTTTTCTTTGATATTTTTACCCTCTCCGAAGCATATTCGGCCAGCTCATCAAGTATCGTCATCTGTTGCTCACCTCTATGAATCTTTCAAGAGTTTCAATTGCTTTTCCCGAGTCCAGTATTTCTCCGGCTTTCTTTACACCTTCTTCGAAGCTGTCTGCGATTCCCCCGATATAGAGGGATGCACCTGCATTTAAAAGTATCGCATCACGCTTTGGACCTTTTTCTTCACCAGAAAGGATCGCTCTTGTTATCCTCGCATTTTCCTCCGGAGTTCCGCCCTTTAGGTCGTCCTTCGAGCATGTCTTCAAGCCGAAGTCCTCAGGCCTGATCACCATCGTACGATACCACCCGTCTCTGATCTCACTGATCTTTGTCGGTGCGCTCATGGATATCTCATCGAGCTTGTCGCGTCCGTATACGACCATTCCTCGCTTCACTCCGAGACTTATAAGTACCTGTGTCAAAGGCTCTACCAGATATTCATCATATACTCCCAGAAGCTGCATGGTCGGCGATCCGGGATTTGTCAGAGGTCCG
Organism: uncultured Eubacteriales bacterium; assembly: GCA_900318295.1. GTDB lineage: Bacteria > Bacillota > Clostridia > Lachnospirales > Lachnospiraceae > Eubacterium_F. The sequence continues at coordinate 1,976 of ONKC01000141.1, read as the reverse complement.
AGTATGTTGAAGACTGTTCTGAAGCCGAGCTCACGTCTGATCGCACCTACATACTTCATTGATGTGTGGTATTTCTGCGCGAAGAAAAAGCACATGCCGACTTTGTTCAGAAGTTCTATACATTTTTCCGGTGACTGGTCGATGTTTACTCCCAGTGCCTCCAGACAGTCAGCCGTTCCGCACTTCGATGATGCGGCGCGGTTGCCATGCTTTGCCACCTTCATTCCGGCTGTCGCCGCCACGAGCGCCGATGTGGTGGAGATGTTAAAGCTTCCCGCTCCGTCTCCGCCTGTTCCCACGATCTCGAAGATATCCATTCCGGTATCTACCTTGGTCGCGTGGTCGCGCATAGCTGCTGCACAGCCCGCGATCTCATCTGTCGTCTCAGCTCTAGCGCTTTTTGTCGATAACGCTGATAAAAATGCCGCGTTTTGCGTGGGAGTTGACTCTCCTCCCATGATCTCGTTCATGACGGTGTATGCCTCGTCATAGGTCAGATCTGCCTTGTTTACGATTTTTTCAATTGCCTCTTTAATCATGTGTTTCCCCTCCGTTTTCTATGTAATCACGGCGCGAACCCCTACGTACGCAGGCTCGGAACCGCATCCTGCGGGCAGGTCCGCGCCTTTCGCGCAGAAAGAGAAAGACCTGTCCCACAGTAAACTACAGTTACTGCTGGGACAGGTCTGAAATTCAATACCTGCGGTGCCACCCGGCTTGATGATAACTCATCCACTCAATGCATACTATCATATGCTGTTTTTGATAACGGAGGAACTACTCCGTCTCCCATACTCGCATCACGCTTTCAGGTCGCCCTCTGAAGTCCATTCGGCTGAGGAACTCTGTGCTGCCATCTCACCATCGGCAACTCTCTCATACAGGTCGATCTCACCTACTTACTCTTCATCAACGGTTTAGCAAAGTGTATCACATAATATATCACTTGTCAAGTTTTTTTATACTTCGAATTTGGATATGATCTCTCCGAGCTGATTCATACTCTCTTCATTATCCTTGAGTCGTACATATCCATCACTCGTAGATGTCGCTACGTTTACTGACTTCTCTGCTACTGTATGTACAGCATCCTCAGACTTATTTATCATATCGCTGATGTTCTCGACAGATCCGGAGATATCCACGATGCTTGCTGCCATCTGTGATGTAGCCTCTCCGATATTTGCCATCATATCTATAAATACCTGAGCATCCTCCTCGTAGTCTTTTCCGACCTTCTCGAAGGATTCATAGTCTTTAAGAACTGTTTCACCGAGGAACTTCGTCGTAGTCTCGATGCACTTGCGCAAATTATTGACTGCCATATTTACCTGATCGACGATCTCATCGATATGACCTACTGTCTCGGATGTCTGCGAAGCAAGTCCTCCGATCTCGGAAGCGACTACCGCAAATCCCTTTCCTGCCTCACCGGCTCTGGCCGCCTCTATGGAAGCGTTCAGTGCAAGAAGATTGGTCTGACCTGATATCGACTGGATATTTGTCGTAAGCTCATTGATCCTCTCAACAGCCTTTGACTGCTCTGTCGCCTCTGCCGCATCCGAAAGGATGTTATCATACATCTCACGCAGCTTGCCCATAGACTTCACTGCAAATGACTCAAGCTCCTTGGCTTTGTCAGCGAGGTCATCCGCTGCCGAACGTCCCTCATCGATAAGCTCGTAGATCTGCTCTGAGTGTCCTTTTGCTCCGGCCATCTGCTCGTTGATACTTGCTGCATCATCGGATGTTTCCGAAAAGCTCGATGAAAGTTCCTCGAGAACTGCCGAGTTATCCTCACTCATAGTATTATTATTCTGCATGATACCGTCAAGCTCTGATGTGGAGTCTGTTATCGTGTTTTGGATAGACTGCATGTTTGCAACCATTTCGGCCAGTGCTAACCTCATCTTGAGAACTGCCTTTGCCATAGTCGCAAGCTCATCATGTCCTTTGGCAAGCTTCTCTGTAACCTG
>ONKC01000142.1 GCA_900318295.1 uncultured Eubacteriales bacterium | reverse complement strand
CATGAATCTTCATCATTGAAAAACGTTTTTCTTTCATCAGAAATCATCAACACTGCCGAGAAACTCAAATGGGTCCTCAGCACTTTCTCCGTTTGTTTTTTTCTTTTTGCCTATGGTCATACTCTGAAGTATGGTATCAAGTCCTGTTTGTGGCTTAGCCTGCTGAGCGAGGGTACCCGGGTCAGACTCCAATGAGAGCATTTCCGGTTCTTCTCGCTTAGGAACCTCAAGCATCTCTGTTTCCTTTACGGCTTTGATCGAATCGTTCAGATTGATCGTCTCTGCAGAAAGGATTTGAAGCTGTTCCTCTTCGGTATAAGTCTTTGATGTACGAAGACTTTCTCTGTCAACATCCTTTACATCCGGTAAAACCATCGTCTTTTCAGAAACAGGTTCCGGTGCAACAGCAGCCGGTGTAGGCTCTGCAGGTGGTACTTCGGTATACATCTCAAACTGGGATGCTATATCGGGTTCAGGCTCATTCTGTACAGGTACGGTCTCCTCGGTCGAAGTCTGTATCGGCGCGACAATCTCGCCGGCTACGGAAGTCTTTGCAGGTGCTATAACCTCTCCTGCCTGAGTTGAAACCGGAGCGACCTCGGGTTCGGGTGTCGGAGCAGCCATCTGAGGTTCAGCTGCCGGTGCGGCTTCAAATACCTCTGCTACAGGCTCCGGCTTGGGAATCTCTGTAGATACGGAAGAAACCTTTTCATTCTCTATAAACTCAGAAAGATCCGGCAAAGGATTTGTATTTCCTGTTGCAGAATATGAATAAACATTTGACTTGGAATGCTCTTCAGTAATTGATTGAGCACCTGTTGAGGCCTTTATCGGCTCTTCGGCAGGTACTGATGCCTGGATATCTGTTTGAGCAGTCTCAGCTTGTAAAGTACCGGACTCCGGCTGCAATTTGGCAAAAGAAGACGGAGTGGCTGAAGGTTCATTAGTTTCAGCCTGGATGGTTACCGGTTCGACAGGTTCTCTCTGTGGCTGATAAGCCTCGGCTGGTTCAGCTGCTACCTGAGATACACCTGCAGCATTAACACTCTCAAGACCTGCTGCGCTTACATTATCATCTCTGTCAATAACCGGAGTCTCAATATCAAAGGTAGCACTTGTTATCAGGCGAAGCTGCTCATTTGCGGCAACCTGAAGCTGTGCTTTATAGTTATTGAACTGAGTAACAAGCTCTATGCATTTTTCACGTATACGTGTATACTCATGCTCCGCTGTATCGATGATCTGAGACGCTTTATTGTTTGCATCCTTCTCAATAGCCTCTGCTTTTAAGATAGCTGCATCCTTGGTCTCCTTCGAAGTCTTCTCGGCAAGAAGCAAAGCCTTTTGCATGGTAGACTCGATCGAACGGTAATACTGTATTCCTTCGCTTAGAGTCTTTATATGTTTTTTCTGCTCTTCGTATTCGTTGTAAAGCTCTTTATAATTCTCAAAAACCATATCAAGGTACTCGTCCATCTCATAACGATCGTACCTGCGTTTATTTGTAAGAATACGTTTGTTTTCTAATTCTAATGGCGATAGCATCGCTCACTCCTCCTAGAACTCTTTCTCAATCGTCGGCATCATGGATACGGTGTTATTATCATTGAGTGATATCGAATCACTGTTGATATCCACGTTTTCCGGTGAAAAGATAAAAATGTACTTAGCTATCTGATTATATTTACCGTTGATAGCGTAGATGCATCCGGAAATAAAGTCCATAATACGCTGAGCATCATCCGGATCAAAGCCCTCAAGATTTACAACAACAGGACGTCCGGATAAAAGTTTGTTACAAATCTCCTGAGAATCCTCAAAAGAACTTGGAGAAATGATATTTACCTGCATTGCTGGTTTCATAGTCACCACCTTTGATTTTGAGCTGAGGAATGATGATCTCCTGGGAGTCTCCTCGTCAACGGTTTCTTCACGAGTCTGAGAAGTAAAAGAGCGTTTCTTCGGTTCCCTCTCTACAGGGGCTTCAGGCTCTTCGTTCTCATAATAATCATCTTCGTAATCGTCGTCCTCTCCTTCGCCGATCTTGAAGAAATCCAATACTGATTTTAAAGCCATCTGAATTCATCCTTTCTGATAGTTTCGAGCTCCGAAGATGCCGGTACCGACCCTCACAAAAGTAGCGCCCTCTTCTATCGCTACTTCATAGTCTCCGGTCATCCCCATGGATAATTCTCTCATATCTATATTATCGTTGTTTTTCCTTCTCATGTCAATAAGTAATTTCTTTAAATCTGTAAAAATCTTCCGATTTTCATTCGCATCTTCCACAAATGGAGCAATTGTCATCAGTCCATGGACAAAAATATTGGCAAATTTTGTGATTTCGTCCAAAAACGACTCCACATCTTGTGGTGCAAGTCCGAATTTGCTTTCCTCTCCAGCCATGTTTACCTCGATCAAAACATGGGCGATCTCTCCGGCTTTTTTATACTGTTTATCAATCTCTTCAGCCAGATGTATGGAGTCCACACTGTGGATCATCTTCGTACGTCCCGGAAGCATCTTTACCTTATTAGTCTGCAAATGTCCGATCATATGCCACTCAAGACCGTCCTGCATCTCATCATGCTTTTGCACCAGCTCCTGGACTTTATTCTCACCAAAGATAGTTATACCGGCATCTACAGCCTCCTCGATCATTTCGATAGGCTTTGTCTTGCTGACGGCAATCAGGGTCACCTCGCTCCTGTCACGCCCTGCGCGCTCGCAAGCAGCACATATTCGTTTTTCAACCTCTTTCAGGTTTTCTGTTACACTCATTGGTTTAACCCCCTCACTTTTGATTTGTTAGTTCGATATAACAGCGTGATGAAAAATGTGTATCACTGTTCGGGATGTGTCTTGCACGTCGTTGCGTAGCGTGCGTATTAGGAAACTCACAGAGTTTCCGCACGCATGCACTGCTACGTTTTCGAATGACGCAAGTGGATCCCGAAGGAACACAGTTTTTTACATATTATTAAATCACAAGTTTTCTACGATATGTTCCGTATAGTAGACAAAATAAGCGGTGCTATAAGCCGGGTTCTGTAATAGGTGATCATCTATCTAGGACCGCCGTTACCGACGGCCTCAAGCAACCTACCCGAAGACACGACGG
>ONKC01000143.1 GCA_900318295.1 uncultured Eubacteriales bacterium | reverse complement strand
CCCATATAAGTCCCGACTATCGCAACTCGTCCGATCTCTTTGCCTTCGATGCTTTCACATATCTCATCGGGAGTAACATCGGCGTTCATCCTCGTAGTGGTATCGTTTTCGTTTCCGTCGATATCCTCGAGGCGCACGTATTCGACATTCAAGCCGCTTACATTTCTTATGTTACAAAGCCAGGCCATAGCCTGCTCCAAACTGTGGATAGAATCAGAGATAAACCTGTATGATCCCACTCCAAACCTTGTATCTTCATCGACTTTTCTTACCATTTGAGCCTCCCTCTATATGTGGCCTGATGCGCTTGTCACCTCGCCGATCGCTATATACCGGGCCTGATCGTCAGCACTTTTTACTGCTCTTGCGTGCAGATCAAAGCATTTATGAACTGATTTTATCACAAAGTCTCACGGGTATCAAGACGGCGAATTATTTTTTTGACATTTTTTTTAGGATTTGATATTATTTTATGTAACCGCAAGGATACGCGGCAAAGATATATTACGGAAAAATGCTTATAACCGGCCAAATCATAGATTTATTCATCATAAGAATGCTAAAAATCACGCATGCGCCAACTCGCATACGCGCTCGTCATGGAGGTAACTATGGAAAGAGTAAATGTCAGACTCGGAAGCACCGGTATCACCGTTAATAAAAACGGATTTGGCGCGCTTCCGATACAAAGGATCAGTACAAAGGATGCAGTGCATCTCGTAAAAATGGCCTATGATGCCGGCATAACTTATTTTGATACGGCCAGATGGTACACCGACAGCGAGGAAAAGCTGGGAGAGGCTTTTGATAGGATGCGTGACAAGGTTTTTATCGCAACCAAGACCGGTGCAAAAAAAGCTTCTGATTTTCGAAAAGACTTGGAGACATCGCTACGCAATCTTCGAACCGACTACATCGATGTTTATCAGTTTCACAACCCTGCATTTTGCCCGAAGCCGGGCGACGAAAGCGGCTTATATGACGAGATGCTCCGTGCTAAAAAAGAAGGAAAGATAAGACATATCGGTATCACGAATCACAGACTTGCAGTAGCTCACGAGGCTGTCGAATCCGGCTTGTACGAGACACTCCAGTTCCCGTTCAGCTACCTTGCTTCCGATAAAGATATCGAGTTATACGAAAAAACGGTCGCTGCCAATATGGGATTTATCGCCATGAAAGCTCTCTCCGGCGGTCTGATCACCGACTCTGCAGCTGCGTATGCTTTTTTCGCGCAGTACCCGGATGCTCTTCCGATCTGGGGCGTGCAAAGAGAAAGCGAACTGAAGGAGTTTATCTCATATATAGACAACCCGCCCGTGATGGACGACCGCATCAAAAAGCTCATAGAGAAGGATGTGAGCGAACTGTCGGGAGATTTTTGCAGAGGATGCGGATACTGCATGCCCTGCCCGAAGGGAATCGAGATAAACAATATGGCGAGGATGTCCTTACTGATACGTCGTTCGCCCAGCAAGACTCTTCTTACCAAGGAATCTCAGAAAAAAATGATGAAGATCAAAGATTGTATCCACTGCGGCCAGTGTAAAAGCAAATGTCCCTACGGCCTGGATACACCGACACTCCTTCAGAAAAATCTCGAGGACTACGAAAAAATCGTCGACGGCGAGATCAAAGTCTGACTCAACGTAAAAGCCGTTCTTTCGGTTCCTCCGATAGAACGGCTCCTACTATAGGATTATATATAGCGGACTAATCGCGTATTACCTTTAATTAACTCCCACCCTATTTCCGCTTATCGAATCCAACTCCCCCTTCAATTTCCGAATCCGATTCAAAAAGTCTTTAGTAATTTGTTTGTTCCTTTCGATGTACTCATCTTACCAAAATGACCTTTACAAAATCTGTACAAAGCCAAAGCTTTTTAATAATTTTTCAAAAAAAAAAATTAAAAAAGCACAAAGGTAGCGAAAAATCAGCCCTTCCCGGATACAAAAAAAAATAAAAAAAACCGGATAAAGTGCAACCTCATCCGGTGATCTACTTTTATCTATCAAAACCTTTACAATTTTTATAGCTTATTATTCCGTTTCCAACAAAAACAATACAGCTTACAAATATAAACTCTTGACAGTTTTTACTTACCAATCAAAGAAAAATTCGGCCCAATAATACTGACTCATATACTCAGTCTGATAAGCATTCGGAGTGTTGCCTTCGACCTCGATAAACTTATAATAATCACATTCCACATAGTCGATATTGACGGCAAGTGAGTTGTAGCTTCGCTCGATGACCGCCTCCGCTCCGATCTTTTTCAGGCTCCGTATCATCGAGTAGATGATCGTCTGTATCGCATTCTGCAGCTTTTTATCATAGGGCGCATCCTCAAAAAGTGCGGCACAGATTTCCTTGGTCGTGCATGAACTTCCGTGCCTGTGAACAAGGTATGCAAGCACCTCTTTTCCTCTACTTCTCTCAAAGTGCACACGCTCGCCCGACGGCGTGAATACATCGAAGTTTCCGAAGCACTGTATCCTCAGAAGCTTTTCCTTTTTCTTTTTTCTTACTATAGGATAGCGAAGATCCGACAGCTCATTTTTGACCTTTTCCGCAGTCACGGGCTTTACTATGTAGCCGCTCGCGCGCATCTCCATCGCTTTTACTGCGTGCTCAGGATGTGCTGTAACAAAAATGATATTTGTATTTGGAGATATCTCTTTTAAAAACATCCCTAAGTCCAGACCGTGAAGTCCGGACATGTTGATATCGAGCATGGCCACATCGCAGCCGCCGCTGCCGGCCTCCTTTACGAGATGAGCCTGCTTCTCAAACACCATCACCTCGGCATCGGGCTTTGCCTCCTTTACCGCTGCCAAAAGTAATTCACGATCTTTTTTATCGTCATCCACACACAGTATTCTCATCTGCTCTCCCTTCTACTCTTGCCCGCCCGCATAATAAAGGCCCGAAACCACATCGATTCCGGGCCTGGTATAGTGGTCTGTAATCTAAAAACTGCTATACAGGATAAATATTATTTCAGCAACTCATCGATAGCGCCGATAAGGTTTCCGATCTCAGGCTTGGTAAGCTGTGCATCCGCACCGAGCCTCTCTCCCTTTCTTCTCATCTCGTCACTGATGAGTGATGAGAAG
>ONKC01000159.1 GCA_900318295.1 uncultured Eubacteriales bacterium | reverse complement strand
TCAACCCCCATACCTTTAACCTGATCAAAAAGCTCGTTCGTAAAATGCAATCCCGCAGTCGGCGCAGCCGCAGATCCGTCATACTTCGCATACACGGTCTGATAACGATCTCTGTCTTTTAACTCATGGTGGATATAAGGCGGCAACGGCGTCTGACCGAGCTTATCAAGCACCTCCTCAAAAATCCCCTCATAACAAAATCTTACATGCCTGTTCCCATCGGGAAGAACCTCTATGATCTCTCCGCTAAGAGGAGCTTTTTCATCCTCGCCGCCGAAGACGACCTTCGCTCCGGTCCTAAGCTTTTTTCCGGGCCTTACGAGAGTTTCCCATACATCCTCTTTTATTCTTTTCAGCAAAAATATCTCGACATGGGCACCCGTATCCGGCTTTACTCCCAAAAGTCTCGCAGGTATCACCTTCGTATTGTTTCTGACAAGGCAATCCCCCGGACGCAAATAATCACAGATGTCCTTAAAGGTCCTGTGCTCTATCGTTAATTTGTCCCTGTCAAGCACCATAAGTCTTGATGCGCTCCTGTCCGTCAGCGGATCCTGAGCGATCAGTTCTTCCGGCAGATCATAGTTAAAATCACTGGTTTTCAAAGTGTTTCTCCGTTTCGTATACAAATGATGTATTCAATCATACATCTTCTTATATTTATTGTCAAATATGTTGTTGCAAATATGCTGATTTTATGAGATAATTTATTGTCGGGAACACAATTTGACAGAGGAGATGAAAGAAACAACATGGAAACAAAAGTAAGAAACGAAGGAATCGATCTGCTTAGGATCGTTGCGATGTTTTTTGTTATGATACTGCTTACTCTGGGACAGGGCGGTCTGCTCGGCTCATTTGCGGGAAACTACGTAAATATGCGAGCGGTGTGGGCTTTGAATATCATCGCACTCCCTGCAGTAAACATCTTTGCGATGATAAGCGGATACGTAGGCTATACCGAGACACCAAAACCCTTCAGAGTATCAAAGTATTTTTCCCTGTGGCTGATGGTATTTACCTATGGTCTGATACTCACCATCGTCCAGGCTATAGTGACCGAAGGCGGTGTGTCGGGCAGCGATGTTGCCGCGTCATTTTTCCCAGTAACAAGCAATCACTTCTGGTACTTCACGGCGTATACCGGATTATTTTTACTGATGCCCGTGATAAACTCCATTATAAGAATGTATTCACCGGAGAGGCTTAAAAAAATCCTTCTTGTAGTCCTTATCGTGTTCAGCGCATATGATTTTTGGACCGACAGATTCATCCCTGGCTACACTCTCACGATGATGTGGCTGGCTGTGATGTCCTTTTTCACGTGGATATGGAAGCTGACCATCCCTGAGTTCAACATTTTAGGTATCACTGTTTCGGGAGACACCGTGACCAAAAACTCCGCTCCGGCGGTCGTGATAGCGGCAATGGCTTATCTGATCCTTTTTTCAAGAATTCGTTTTAAAAAAGGCAAGGACACTCAGAGTTTTGTCCGTTTCTGTGCACCGGCGGTTTTCGCTTCGTACATTGTAAGCTGCCATCCGCTCATCTGGTTCAATATCCTATCGGGAAGATTTTCTTATCTGTGCCAGAGAAACTCATTTGAGATGATAGGCACTGTTCTGATCTTCTCGGCACTGCTTATGGGTGCAGCCATACTGGTGGAGCAGGGCAGGCTTACGTTGTTCAAGCTGATAAAGGTAAAACAGGGCCTGGAGTGGGCTGAGGACAAGCTTCGAGCGGCTGTTTTTAAGCATGAAAAGCAGTGACTTTTCTATTGACGATTTTTGGCTGAATCGCTATAATATTTATATCAACTTTCGTTGCAGGAGGCAGCATTTATGGCAGGTCATATCTTCGGTGCGATCAACCTCGGTTCATCCGAACTTGCACTAAAGATCTACGAGATCAACAAGAAAAATGGCATCACTGAGCTTACACACGTACGCCGAAGGTTCGCCATCGGAGTAGAGACCTACTCCACCGGCTTCATCTCCTACAGGAGCATGACTGAGATATGTGACACGCTGAACGACTTCACTCGCATCATGCAGGAGTTCGGAGTGGATACCATAGATGTCTGCGGTACCAGCGGTATCCGTGAGGCAGAGAACATGCTCGTCTTGCTTGATCAGATCAGAATCCAAACAGGTTATAACGCACGTATCCTCTCCAACAGCGAGGCTCGCTTTATGTACTATAAAGCGCTTTCGATGAATGAGCCTCACTTCGCTGACATCAGCAAAGAGGGTACTCTTGCAGTCGATGTCGGTGCGGGTTCGATGCAGCTTTCGTACTTCAAGGACGGCCTTTTGCAGGTCTCGGAAAACCTTCTTTTGGGATCCTCACGTATCCAGGAGCTTTTGCAGGTGATGGAGGATGAGGCCTATGATTACAATGAACTAATAGACGAGTATATAGAAAAAGACATAACCAGCTTCTTTAAACTTCACTTAGAGGATGCGAAGATAAGACATATCGTAGCAGTCGGCGGGATGATCCCCGACGCATATCACTTTATGAAAGACCAGAAAATCGAGTTTGACGGTATCATCAAAAGTAAAACACTAAACAAGGTCAAATCCTTTACGGGTATATCTCCGGAGAATCTTAAACTCGTTCTGCCCACGGTCCTTATTCTCAGAAAAATATCCATCATGTCGGATTGCAACAAACTCATCCTTTCACCCATCGATCTTTGTGACGCGATGGTCGCAGAGTTTGCCGGGAACCGTCTGCGTATGTCACCTGAC
>ONKC01000150.1 GCA_900318295.1 uncultured Eubacteriales bacterium | reverse complement strand
CGCGCTTACAATCTCCTGCCTGCCGCCGTAGTTAACGGCGATGAGTATATACATCTCATCGAAAGGAGCGGTCTCCTCCTCGACCTTTTCCATTTTTTCGCGAAGATATGAGTTGCAAGCCACTCCTCCGGCAAGTGCAACCTTCTTTATATCAAAGTCCTCTGCCGCGAGCATCGTATGATCTACTAGCACATCTGTCACCGCCTCCTGGAATGATGCTGCAACATCTGCGCGATTTACCTCTTCGCCCTTCATCTCACAGGAGTTTAGGTAGTTGAGCACCGCCGACTTCACCCCACTGAAGGAAAAATCATACGGCGCATCCTCAATCGCAGCTCTCGGAAACTCGATGGCCTGAGGATCACCCTCACGGGCAAGCTTATCTATCTTCGGGCCGCCGGGATACCCCAGACCTATAGCTCTGGCCACCTTGTCAAAAGCCTCTCCCGCAGCATCGTCTCGCGTCCGCCCGAGCACCTCATACTCACCATAATCCTTTACGATCACAAGGTGCGAGTGCCCTCCCGATGCCACTAGGCATAAAAACGGCGGTTCAAGCTCCGGGTGAGCGATATAGTTCGCCGCGATGTGTCCCTCTATATGATGCACTCCTACCAAAGGCTTATCAGTGGCATAAGCGAGCGCTTTCGCCACTCCTACGCCCACAAGTAATGCTCCTACAAGCCCCGGGCCGTACGTCACACATATAGCGTCCATATCGGACAGACTCCTGTCTGCCTTTTCAAGCGCCTCATCTATAACCTGATTTATAACCTCTGTATGCTTTCTCGATGCTATCTCAGGCACCACGCCTCCGTACAGCTTATGCGTCTCTATCTGCGAAGCTATGATGTTTGACAGCACCTCTCTGCCATCACGCACCACCGCTGCCGCTGTCTCATCACACGAGCTCTCTATCGCCAACAATTCCATAAGATTCCTCCTTGACGAGCACCCGGGCGAGCCACCGCACGCATGTGGATCATAGTATATCTGCGCTCGTCTCAAACATCCTTAATCTTACCCATAAAAACAGCCGCCACGCTCGTTTCCAAGCTGATGCCGGCTGTGATCACTCATCGGACCCGGTAGCCTCCTCCTTTGAGGCGTTCTCCTGCTGCCCATTTTTAAAACCAAGTATCTTCCATCTTTCGTTCTGCTTCACAAGGATGAAATCCTGGAAGGTTTTCGCATAGGCCCTTCCACCGGTATTCATGAAGTACGATATTTTGATATATGCGCACTCCCTGCCATTGATAGTTTTATATTGAATCGCGGATCCGGTCTCAGCCGAATAGCTTACTATCTTCTTTTTGTCCTCCTTGAACTTTTCCACCTCCTCGGAAAGCTTTTGGATATGCCTTTCCTCGGGGTTCTGATCAAGAAGATCGGTACTGTACATTTTTCTGAGCTGTAAAGCCAAAGACTTAAACTCGTCATCACTCACCTTCGAGTTGTAGATGCACTGGTTTAATCTGCCCCAAAGCTTCATAACCTCGGTCGGCGTCTCGGGATAGCCGATATCAAGGTCCTTCGCGATCAGCTTCTCAAGCTCGGTTGTCGGAGTTTTTACCTCGGATTGCATCTTCTGACGCTTCATCACCTGATAGTACCCTCCGATCGCAGCCACCGCAACCAGACAAATGACAAATGAAAAAGTCACGATAGAACGGCGCTTTTTAGCGACGAACTCTACCGACTTACTCATCTTCGTATTCTGTTTTGACGGAAGTGCTGCCATGCGTTTTCCCCCAAAAGTTTACTTATCGATCAAACAGGACATCCTTATTCCTGTGTATCCTCATCCTCAAAAAGCAAGGTCTTTGTTTTTCGATCCTTACCCGCGTGTGTATTCGGAAAAATCTTCCGAACCCGCTCCACATGATCCCTCGGCCTGATCAGCGACGGTGAGTAGTGCGTGAGCCAAAGCTCTCCGACATCCGCATCCCTCGCAAGCATCGCTGCCTCATCAAAGGTCATATGCTTTTTCTCTTTTGCTTTTTGCTCGTTCCCCTCTTCACCGTACATGCCCTCACAGATAAAAATATCCGCACACTTGGCATGTTCAGCTATGGACGGTATCGGTCTGGTATCGGTACAATATGTCACCTTGAGACCTTTTCTTTTTTCGCCGAGAACCATATCGGGAGTAAATGTCTTTCCATCCTCCTCGACGGTCTCGCCCTTTTGAAGCTTTGACCACGCTTTTAGCGGTATTTCAAGCTCCTTTGCTCTGTCGGGATCGAACTTTCCCGCCCTTTCTATGATCTGCGAGTAACCGTAACATGGCACCGTATGTTTCAACCGAAATGTTTCGATCGTATATCCGGGACCTGCTATGGTCTCAAAATCCTCACTCAGCTCTCTGTAACGGATCTCGAAGGGAAGCCCGGGTGCGATGATCCGAAGTGAATCAACAACCTTTTTGACGCCTTTCGGTCCGACTATCAGGACAGGCTCCTCGCGTTCTGAGTTCGCCATGGACAAAAGAAGTCCCGGAATCCCGCCGACATGATCACCGTGAACGTGCGTGATGCAGATGATGTCCACATCGTGGAGGCTCCAACCTTTTTCGCGGATGGTTATCTGAGTCCCTTCGCCGCAATCTATCAG
>ONKC01000154.1 GCA_900318295.1 uncultured Eubacteriales bacterium | reverse complement strand
CCATCCTTAAAACCGCAAATGTCCTCGACAAGAGCAATCGCCACAAGATTAAAAAGGTCGGCGTCACTTTGGAGGATGACGTGCTTACCGTATCCGCGGAAACGATGGCAGATATCACTTTGGAAAAAGGACTGTTCCACGACAAGGCAAACGCCTTCGAGGAAATCTTCGGTATACGTCCGAAGCTGATCCAAAGAAAGACAGGAAGAAACTAACAACCTACGACCGGCTGATATAGATACATCCAGGCAACCGGACAGAATGATCACCTGCTTGACCTGATCACATAACTCAGAAAGCCTCGTCGTAGCTCGTAGTCGGATGTATTTACAAGATATAAAAATCATTGATTGGGAGGATTCTTATGAGCGGTTCCGAACGTTTTAACAATAGGGAGTTAAGTTGGCTGGACTTCGATGTCAGGATACTTGAAGAAGCCAGAGACTCTTCTATTCCACTGATGGAGCGACTTAAGTTTTTAAGCATCACCTCATCCAACCTCGATGAGTTTTTTATGGTGCGCGTCGCTTCCCTTAAAGACCAGGTAAACGCCGGATACAAAGGTCTCGATATCGCGGGCATGACAGCTCGTGAGCAGATCGAGGCTATTCTTTCATATACGCATGATTTCGTGGAGCGTCAGTACACGACCTACAACAGGTCATTTTTACCGCTTCTCAAGAAAAACGGTCTGAAGATCATATCCTACTTCGAAGACCTGAACGAAGAACAGTCGGCATACGTTGACAAGTATTTCCGCTCAGAGGTTTTCCCGGTACTCACTCCGATGGCAGTGGATTCGTCGAGACCTTTTCCTCTGATCAGGACCGGTTACCTGAACATCGGAGCCCTTCTTCAGGACAAACAGAATAAAAATAACGTGGACTTCGCGACCGTCCAGGTGCCTTCCGGTCTGCCTCGCGTCGTGACCATACCTACCGATGAAGACGAATGCTCTACAGTGATACTTTTGGAGCAGATCATAGAGAAAAATATCCACAGGCTGTTCTCGGGCTACAAGGTTTTATGTGCCACACCTTACCGCGTTATGAGAAATGCGGACCTCCCGTTTGATGAGGACGAGGCTGCCGATCTTCTTATCGAGATCGAAAGACAGCTTAAGCGTCGTCAGTGGGGTGAACCTATCAGACTCGAGGTCGAAGCCGGTATCGACAAGCAGCTTTTGAAAGTATTGAAGCGGGAACTCCCGATAAACGAGGAGGCCATCTATCGTATAAACGGACCGCTCGACTTGACATTTTTAATGAAGGTATATAATCTGGACGGCTTTGACCATCTCAAGGACAAGCCGTACACTCCTCAGCAGCCCAAGTACTTAAAGCCTGATGAGGATCTCTTTGAGCAGATAAGGGAGCATGATATACTTTTACATCACCCATACGAATCCTTTGATCCGGTAGTACGCTTCATCCGCGAGGCCTCTATGGATCCTAACGTACTTGCGATCAAGCAGACTCTGTACCGCGTCAGCTCGCACTCTCCTATCATCGCGTCACTTGCCGCCGCCGCAGAAAACGGCAAGCAGGTTTCGGTTCTTGTTGAGCTAAAGGCTCGTTTTGACGAGGAGAATAATATCGTTTGGGCAAGAAAACTGGAGGAGGCCGGATGTCACGTTATCTACGGTCTTGTCGGTCTTAAAACACATTCAAAGATCACTCTGGTCGTACGTCGTGAGGAGGACGGCATCCGCAGATATGTCCATCTCGGAACCGGAAACTACAACGACTCCACGGCCAAGCTTTATACGGATATGGGACTTCTTACCTGCAAGCGCAGCTACGGTGAGGATGCAACAGCCGTGTTCAACATGCTTTCGGGCTACTCAGAGCCCTTGGGCTGGAACAAACTCACTCTCGCACCGCAATGGCTTCGTGACAAGTTTTTGGAGCTTATCAACCGCGAGGCGATAAACGCAGGCAAGGGTAGAGGTACCCGTATAATCGCAAAAATGAACTCACTATGCGATAAGGAGATCATCGAGGCTCTGTATGCGGCTTCTGCAGCGGGTGTAAAGATCGATCTTATCGTACGCGGTATTTGCTGCCTGAAGGCAGGTATCAAGGGGCTTAGTGAAAATATCACGGTGCGCTCCATCGTCGGAACATTTTTGGAGCACTCGCGTATTTTCTATTTTGAGAATGACGGATCGCCTGAGATCTTTATGGGCAGCGCGGACTGGATGCCGAGAAACCTCGACAAACGTGTCGAGATACTCTTCCCCGTCGAGGATCCTCTCCTCAAGGATGACGTCATCGACCTGCTTAAGAAGGTTGATATGCGCGGGAAGAAGGCTGTGGGGGCGCAGGAGACGTTTTGCCAACGCGCCGTCAAAGCCGCGAAGTCGCGGTGAAAAACAGATACAGTCTTAAATAAAAGATTTAGACCATTTGAATATATATCTGCGAGGGCACGCTTGCGCTTTTTTATCATACGTCACGTTGCATGCGTGTAAAAGACACACGCTACGCAACGACGTATGATACACATCCCTCGCAGTGATATATAATTCAAATGGTCTTATATAGTTTGGCACAAGTGATGATATTATTTGTGTAACTGTATCAAGTTTTTCACCCTGCGTGGGAACGCGATTAAATATAGTAACGATTTGGAGGTTAGCATGGGATATCCGGTAACTGGGATAGGCGAGGCAATCGCTTATGTTGATGGGAGCTTCAATAACGAGACCGGTGAGTATGGCGCAGGTGTCGCTTTTTTTACAGACGGCAAGCTTACGGAGCTTTCGGAAAAGGGAAGCAATCCGGATGCTGCAACTATGAGAAACGTTTCCGGAGAAGTCATGGCTTCCATGATGGCCATGAGAGAAGCTAAATCAAGAGGGATAACTCATCTTGTTATATATCATGATTATCAGG
>ONKC01000158.1 GCA_900318295.1 uncultured Eubacteriales bacterium | reverse complement strand
GGTAGGGCTTTCAAAAGCCAAAATCGAGTACTCCGTTATAGAGGATCGCATGGAAGCGGTGGCTACTGCTGTTAAAAATGCCAAGTCTGGCGATATGATAGTCCTTCTCGGTAAAGGTCATGAAGAGTATCAGGAGATACAGGGAGTAAAGCACCATTACAGTGAGAGAGAAGCGGTGGCGGCAGCTCTTGCGCAGTTATGATACGATTATAATTCGGTTATAATTGTGTTTGTATTATGATGAAATGTGTTGGATATAATTGGAGAATCACATGAGTATTATTGAAGATACAATTGAAAAAGAATGGTCATTAAAGAATTGTCCTTTTTGCGGAGGTAAGCCCAAGATGAGCGGAACTCCGCTTAATTTTCCGTGTACTTTGGCTCGCGCTATCGTGATCTGCAAATGCGGTGCTCAGATCCAGAGAGAGGGAAAGGTGGAGGATTTCGAGACATATGCGGCTGCTGCACAGACTATGTGGAACCTAAGGGTGAAGCCTCTTATAAAACAATGTAGTTATTTTTAGGAGAATTATAATGCTGTATTTATGTGCTACGCCTATAGGTAATCTTGGTGATATTTCAGAAAGAGTTCTGGATGCTCTGAGGTCTGTCGATGTGATCGCTGCAGAAGATACGAGACAGACTATCAAGCTTTTAAATCATTTTGATATCAAAAAACAAATGATAGCATATCACGAGCATAACAGGTATGAAATGACTCCTGTGTTGGTTGAAAGAATGCTTGACGGTGAGGATATAGCTTTGGTGACAGATGCCGGAACTCCGGCGATATCAGACCCTGGAGAGGATCTTGTGAGAGAATGCAGAAAGGCCGGTGTTGCTGTCACATCACTGCCGGGGGCTACTGCATTTACGACGGCTTTAACACTGTCCGGGATGAGTGCGAGAAGGTTTACTTTTGAAGGTTTTTTACCCCAGGATAAAAAGGAACAAAAGCAGGTATTGGAAAGACTTAAAGATACCACTGTTACAACTATTTTTTACGAAGCGCCGCACAGAATAATAAAGACTTTAGAACTTATGAAGCAGTATGTGGACGGACCTGTTTTTGAAGCAAATGATAACGGCGATGTCGATGAAAACAATCCTAAAAAAAGATCGTTGGTAATATGTAAAGAACTGACCAAAAAACATGAGTGGTCGATGCAGTTTGATTCGGTGGAAAGTGCCTTGGCATACTTCCGTAAAGATGAACCGAAGGGTGAGTTTGTCATCGTGATCGAGGGGTGCGATGAGGAGGAATTAAAAGCCAAGGAGATAGCCGCGTGGAGTGAACTTTCGATCGAAGAGCACATGGATGTATATCTGTCCCAGGGAATGGATAAAAAAGAGGCTATGAAGGCTGTTGCAAAGGACAGAGGTGTATCGAAAAGGGATGTGTATCAGGCACTGCTTAATAATTGATTGGAGTTTGATGTGAATAATACAGAAAAAACAATAAAAGCGGTTGTGTTTGATTTGGACGGTACGCTTTTGGATACGCTTAACGACCTGGCAGATGCTACGAATGCGGCACTGAAGATGAACGGGATGCCCGCAAGGACGGTGGATGAGGTTCGAAGGTTTGTCGGAAACGGTGTGGCAAATCTGATACTTAGGGCTATGCCCGGCGGGAAGGTCACTGATACGATGGATACAACGCCGGTGCCTGATCTGCATGGGAAGGTGCTTGAGGATTTTAAAAGCTACTACGGAGCACACTGTGAGGATAAAACAAAGCCGTATGACGGCGTGATTGAAATGCTTACGAACTTAAAAGAGAAAAATATCGGCGTGGCAGTGGTCTCAAATAAGTCCGACTTTGCCGTGAAAAAGCTGATGAGGGGTTACTTCGGTGATCTTGTCGACATCGCGAGCGGGGAGGACGAAGCTCACGGGATAGGTAAAAAGCCGGCTCCCGAGATGGTGTATGCAGCGCTGAAGTATATGAGAGTAGAGCCGGCAGAGGCGGTATATGTCGGAGATTCCGATGTCGATATAGCGACCGCGACAAACTCCGGTATGCCATGTATCAGCGTTACATGGGGCTTCAGAAGCCGCGAGTTTCTGCTGGATCACGGCGCAAAAGTGCTGATAGACACACCTTTAGAACTTCTTTCGTTACTTAGATCAAAATGAAAATAAAAAAATGCTTGACAAACGCAGCGTGA